>JAQWXQ010000076.1 GCA_029254395.1 SAR86 cluster bacterium
GTAACCATAACCACTTCATTGTCTGTTAATGGAAGCCCAACATGTTTTAAACCTTTTCTTGCTGTAACCAATCCGATAATAACTGCAACAAAGAAGCTATATATAGGGATTAAAGATACTGCAGCTTGTGCTGGATCCCTTCTATCCAATATAAATTTCTTAGCACTTAGGAATAAGAAGAAAGCCATGGTTCCTGATACCGCAGGAGATACAACCCAACTGGCAGCAATTGTTCCAACTTTTCCCCATGAGACTGCCTCAAAACCCATGGATATGATTACAAAACCAACTATAGAACCAACTATAGAATGAGTGGTAGAAACAGGCCACCCCTTTGAGCTTGCAATTAAGAGCCATGTACCTGCAGCCATCAATGCTGAAAGCATGCCTATAACAAATATATTCTCTTTTCCTATATACAGATCTGGATCAACAATCCCTTTGCGGATTGTTGAGGTAACTTCACCACCAGCAAGATATGCACCCATAAATTCAAATATGGCAGCAATAAATATAGCCTGTTTAAATGTTATTGCTTTACTACCTACTGATGTGCCCATTGCATTAGCCACATCATTAGCGCCAATCCCAAAAGCCATAAAGAAGCCAGCAAAGGCTGCTATGAGTAAAATCAAAGTCGGATCTAAAAACATATTTTCCATAATATTAATAAAGTATTTAATTTATGGGTGTATTTAAACTTCAGGTTGTTACATTTATGTGAAGATACACATACTTTTGAGTGAATTATATGTAACGATATAAAACTTTAAAATTATAAGGAAGCCTTAAAATATATAGATTCAGTGTTTTGGTTTATAGATAAATCCAAAATTTGTCTTTCAAGAAGTTGTGAAATTTTTGATATCACCTCTACTCCAGTTTTGGTATCGGATGAGTAGAAAGAAATTACTATAACTTCGCCACTCTTGGTTACATTAAGAGTAATGTCAGAAGTTATGATATTTGAATTAAGGTATTTTTTAATTTGATCCGGATCATCTAACTTTGTATTCTTCTTTTTTACAGCTAGCTCCACTCTATCTTTAACATAACTATAGTCCGACTTTGCTTTATTTAAATTAAATGTTGCTTGGTTGTATGAACCGAGAAAAGACTTTATTGAAATAAAAATAACACATAAAACAACTAGCACTAAGGCTGAAAAGATTAGAGATTTTTCTCTTTTATTAAGATTGTCAATCATGTTACGCATTGTTAAATTTTATTGTAATGACACCAGACACCAAGCCGTTCACATCTGAGGTATCTTGCCCCAGTATCTCTATACCAAAACTTTCACCCATATTTGATATCAAAGACATTTGCATTGAAGGCATAGAATCAATAGATATATTGGCTGTAGAGGTTACAAAATTAATTTGTATATCTGAAACAAATTTACCGCCTAGTCTATAAATAAAATCTATATTTGGAATTTTTATCTCATTGACACTCTCAATGCCTTTTCCAAGCAAGGAATCTATTTGCGAGCGAGGCTCTACTACTCTTGTGATTTTAGTAGATAAAGATTTGAAAATATCTGAAGTGGCTTCTTTATATAGAAGTGTATTTGATTTGATATTACTAATAATAATTGACGGAGAAATGAGCAATATTGATAAGCAAGCTGCAAGCAAACCAAGTTGTAATTTCGTAAAACTTGATTTGGATAAAATACTAGTGAAGGAGTATTTAAACTGAAACAAATTTAAATTGTTACTATGGTTATTTATAAATCCTCTGTGGAATATTGATATATCTTTAACTTCCATATCTTTAAAAATGCTATCAGAAGTCGAATCAAGTGAAAAAATATCTGGTGAAAAATTAGGGGTGGCATCTTTTAGTATTGACAAGTAATCATTCGCATATTCTTTGGCAATTGAAGTTCCAGTTCCGTCTAAATGTGAAAAAATAATATGACTATCTTTTACTACAATAGTGTCTTTACTGCCACTAAACAGTAAATGTTCAGGGTACATGTAAACATTGGCACTAATATGACTAAGTTCTTTATTTAGCTTGTCTAAAAGTGATTTATTGACTACCAAACCATTGGTTGGTGATGTTTTTACAGAAATATTTGAAACATCCTCAACGATGTTGTCCTCAATGCCTGATATAAAAACTGCTTCAGGGTTGTTTTCATTCCCTGCGTCAAAAGAGTAGGAAGAAACGTTGGACGATGGGAGAAAAAATATTAACTGAGACTGATCAGTGATGTGTGTCGCTAGATCTTCAAACTTAAGACTTTCTGATAGGACCAAAGTATCATTTTCATACTTATAAAGAACTACATGCTCTATAGATGTTGTTGGTGAATGTGCTAGATAAGTAATCATTAAACACCATTATAGTTTCTTGATAAAATATAGCCATTATTATTATTTTTAAAATAAATTAAGCTAGAGGAACTAGCTTCAAAATCCTCCACCTTTGACCTTGTTATTAAATGAAATATATTTGATGTGAAACCAATGTTTCCACTTTGCTCACCAAAAGTAATGTCTTGAAAGTTAAGGTATAGCTCACTTAAATCTTTGAAGCCAGATTCAGGATAATTAGAAAGTATATAATCTGCATCATCTACTGAAAGCTCTGAAAATAAACTACTGAGCAATAAACCATCCGTCTTGGTAAGCGTATTTATATTTATTGCAAAATTATTTATAGGAAATGCACAAAGATATTTTGATAAATGGGCCCAACTTTCACCCCTAAAAGCAGGTATATTTTTTAACTCATTTAATGAGTAAAACATTCTGTTATCTGCATATTGCTGATTTGGATTAGATGGACCTGTATAAAAATAGTCCTCTAATCCAAAGTTTCTTGGTCTCCTGTCTGCATCAATCCAATCTATAATCTGATCTATCATTTGATTGGCGTCAACGTCGCTTACATCTTTCAAGTACATAATCTTTTTAAATGCCTTAATCTGACTTGAGTTTGGAGAAAAGATGCCATCATTTTTAGTCACAAGTGTATTAATATTAAAACAAGTAGAGGCGTCAAATATTTCTGAAAATATATACCCACTCTCATCCTCAAGGAATATATTGTTTACAAACATAGAGTTATCACTTGAAATAACTTGAGTAAATCTAATCTCCTGCATAATTTTTTTCTTACCAAGAAACTCCATTCCTCTAAAGAGGTTGATAGAGTTGGATTGAAACTCGAGATAAGATGCTCTCTTTAGTGATATGAAATAGTTATTACCAATCATTACAGCAATAGATGATAGTAAGAGAACTATCAGCAATACTGACATTAAAACAACCCCTTTATCCTTGGTATTCATAATCTATATTTGGGTCAATTAGCCAAAAGTAATCTCCAGTCTCTGTAGAAAAATCGAATCTTATTAATGTGGGAATTTTTTTTGAAGTAGCTTTATCTAAGGGCCACCTCTGGTGCCAGTTTTTTTCATACATAAAGCTAAATGATAGATTGTCAATATTTTGTATTAGCTGTGATGAGGTGTAATCATCTTGATTGTAGGGACTTGATGAAAAGTATTGTTTTCTTATCAGCGTATTGTCTTCTGCGGTGTATTCAACTCTATTGATATTGGATGTTGTTAAGGAAAGGTTTTTAATAGATGTGTTAAAGATTATAGTATTTGATGTTTGATCATAAAAAAAAGTTCCTGGCATAGTGTCGCCATAAAAATTTCTAGAGGGTACATTGATAATTTGCCTCAAATCTCTCCTAACAAGGCTTGAGGATAGGCTAAGCTCCTTCACAGCATTAAGTTTTTTTGAAGATAGTTCCTCTGCCTCTATTGCTGAGGTGAGTATTTGAGAGCATATAACACCGATCAAGCTTAAAATAACCAAAGAAACTAAAATCTCAATTAGCGTAAAACCCTTATTCATTAATTAAATAACCTTTAGTTGAATAAATAGCTTTTTTGGCGCCCTCTCTTTTAACAATAATTTCATACTCAAGAAACTCATTGGAAGAGTTTTTTTCTATCACCTCTTCCCATTGCCAAACTTTATTTCCCATTTTCATAATTCCATTTCTTCTGACAGCATTTCTTGGTTTTTGCAAAGTATTTATCATAGCAACCCTGTTATTAGAAACCTCTTTTGCTAAGTACCTATCCTCCACATACATAGTAGAGGCAGTATTAGAGACAATAACCTGGTAGATAGATAGGATAGACACACTAAGGACAACCAAAGATACTACTACCTCGATCAGACTAAAGCCTCTAGTATTCTGCTTTTTCAATTTCAATAACACCATTTTTACCTATGTGAATAATTTGAACAAAATCCTGTCTTTTTATTTTTAATGAGCCACCAGAATTTTCACCAGATGGGTAAAAAACAATAAGAGGAGATTGTTTATTAGACTCATCGTCTATTTCATAAATATTCCCATCAAAAGATTTAAATATCTTTTCATAGTTTAATAAATCCTGAAAACCAGATGGAGGCATTTCTATAAAAGAATCCATCATCTTGAGCCCATCAATTGAGATGAAGTATGCCGATTCGGAGTCGTTATTAGCATACCAACCAATAATATTTCCTGTAGTAATGCTTTCTTCTGCAAGATAATCAAACGTTTTTTGAAATGACTTACCGCGAGCTTCAACTGAACTTAAGGTTGAAAAATTAATAAAAACCATTGACGACATTATGCCGATAATAACTAGCGTTATGAGAAGCTCAATTAAAGTAAAGCCTTTTTTATTGTTGAATCCAGTTTCCAAGGTCTGTGTTTTCTCCAGTTCCACCCTCTAATCCATCTGCGCCAAGAGTAAATAAGTCAAAATTTCTTGATTTTTGAGGTGGGTAAATATAAAGGTACTCTCTGCCCCATGGATCAAGAGGAATTGAAGATATATAACCACCATCTGGAAATAGAAAAGGGTTTTTTAACTCTGAATGCGGCGTTATTAGTGCATCTAGACCTTGAGAAGTATTTGGATAAGTCATCTCATTAAACTTATACAACTCAAGAGCTTTTGTAGTTTGCGCCATGTCTGCTCTTACCTTTTCAAGGTTAGCTCTTTGGAATACAGGAGATACATTTACAACAACTATAGTTGCAAGAATACCAAGGATTACCAATACAGCCATTAGTTCTATCAATGTGAAACCTTTATTATATTTTTTCATATTTACCCAAGAGATAATGTATTCATTTGCATTATTGGTAATAGTATAGCCAAGACTATTAACATTATAAAACCACCCATAAAAATAATTACTACTGGCTCTAAAAGCGAGAGAAAGATAGACCTTTTTGAATCTATTTCATTTTTTAAAAAAGCAGAGACCTTTTTAAACATTTTAGGAAGTTTTCCAGATTTATAGCCACTAGCGATAAGCTGTATAAATATATCAGGGAATATCTTGCTTTTCATGAGTGTATTGATGAAATCTTTTCCTTCAATTACCTCTTCTCTGGCTATTTTTATTTGTTCCTTAAGATAAGCATTATTAAAAACCTCAGAGGATTCTTCCAGAGCTACATCTAGATTCATTCCAGATTCCAATAAAAGAGTCATGGTGCTAGCAAAGCGCTCAGTCTCTGTTAGAAGTAAAAAATTTCCAACTAAAGGGATGCTAAGTATTTTCTTATGAGCAACAAGAAGGTTCTTCTTGGAAGATGTATATCTTTTGTATAAAAAATAGCCTGCGGCTGAAATAACAATTGTAGAAAACAATATTAAAAAAATGTTATTAGATAGAAACAAGAGTATTTGTGTTAGAACTGGAAGCTCCGTTCCAGACTTTATAAATTGACCTACGACTTGAGGCAAGACGAATGCAAGCAATGCAACTATAACTAGTATAGAAAAGCTAACAAGAATTACTGGATACGTTAAAGCAGAAAATACCTTTTGCTTAATTTCTTCAGACTGCTCTAAATAATCAGCCAAATTATCAAAAATATTATCAAGATTACCGGAGGAATCTCCAGCAGATACTAAAGAGGTATAGGTTTTATTGAAGATAGTTGGATAGGATTTCATAGAATTTCCTAGTCGCTTACCTTGTATTATATCTTCTCGAATATTATATAAAACATTAGAAAGATTTTTATTATTAACTTGATCTGCGGTAATTTTTAATGAGTCATCTATAGATGTACTAGCATCCAATAGGGTAGAAAGCTGTCTAGTCATGATAACTATATCTTTATTCTTGACTCTTACCTTGTTATTTATTTTTGCATTTGAGTGCAAAACCTCTAAGGGAGTGAGGTTGAGATCTTTAATAAGCTTTCTTGCCTCTCTTTCAGAGTTTGCACTTATATAACCTTTCTTTTTTAAACCCTTGTTATCAAAAGCCGTGTAACTATATGCTGCCATCTTCTTTCATATTGTTGACCCTTAGAATTTCATCACAAGAAGTAATGCCGCTAGTAATTAAATTTTTAGACGCTTGATCTATTGATTCATTGTTTTTGAATGCATAGTCAGCAATATCAGCTTCAGAGGAGCTGTTATGAATCATTTCTCTGATTGTTTTGTCTACGGTTAGACATTCGGCAATCGCAATTCTTCCTTTGTAGCCAGAATCAAGACAATCATCACAACCTGACGCTTTAAAACATTTAGAAGAACTATTTAAACCAAGTTTTGCTAGAGTTTCTGTATCGGGGGTATCAGACACCTTACAGCTTTCACACAATCTTCTAACAAGCCTTTGAGCAATAATTGTCTTGAGACTTGAGGCAAGTAAATATGATTCTATGCCCATATCCCTAAGCCTAGCAATAGCTGCAACTGCACTGTTTGTGTGAACGGTAGATAAAACTAAATGACCTGTAAGACTTGATTGAATTCCTATTTGCGCAGTCTCAACATCCCTCATTTCTCCAACCATTACGACGTCAGGATCTTGCCTTAATATTGCCCTCAAGCCTTTTGCAAATGTATAACCTGTTTTCGTATTAACTTGAGTTTGGCCTATACCCTTTAGTGTATATTCAATAGGATCTTCTACGGTTAGTATATTCTGCGAAGAATCACTTAAAAAACGGAGCCCTGCATACAATGTTGTAGTTTTTCCAGAACCAGTTGGCCCGGTAAAAAGTATAATTCCTTCAGGATTTTTGAGTGACCTCTTGTAGTCACTAAGAATAGTATTAGGTAAGCCTAAATCATCAATATTTATCTGTGCTGACTGCTTATCAAGAATTCTAAGAACCATTCTTTCACCATGAGAGGATGGTAATGAGGATACTCTCACATCAACACTTTTATCCCCAAGAGACAGAGACACCCTTCCGTCTTGCGGGAGTCTTCTTTCTGAGATGTCTAAACCTGACATTATTTTTAGTCTAGAAATTAAAACTGACGATATTTTGCTGTCTTGGGTAAGAACTTCTTTCAGTATTCCGTCAACTCTATACCTAACAACAATCTGATCCTCGTATGGCTCAAAATGAATGTCTGATGCTCTAAGCTTGATCGCTTTACTTATAATTCCATTAATTAACTTAATAATAGGCGCATCATTATTTCCACTTAAGAGATCTTCGGTGGCAGATATACTGCCAGCAAAAGATTCAAGATCAAATGAGTCTGATAACTCCTCAGATATGTCGCTTTGAACGTTATCAGATGAAAATATATTTGTAATGTACTCATTAAATTCAGTTGATGAGCATTTTTTAATAGAGAAAGATGTTCCAAGAAACCTTTGCAACTCATGATACATATCTCTGGAGATTCTATTCGGCGTCATTACTTCTACGGGGTCATTATTAGTAATAATTAATTGATTATCTTTTATATAATCATAAGGCAAAACAAATGAAAGGTTGTCTGAGTCTTTTAGAGAATCAATCATTTCTAATTAGTTGGTTTTGCTAAGTCTTCTAGTATCTTTTGCTCTTTAGAGAGTATTTGTTGTGCTTTTATATAATTATATTTTTCACTGGAAATATCATATGCAGAATTTGAATCAGTCATGATTTGAGGTTTTATAAAAATCATTAAATTTTTCTTAACAGTATTTTTTGATTTTGATTGAAATAATTTTCCAAAAATAGGAATTGACCCTAAAAGAGGAACTTTTGAGATTGTCTCTTGAGTGTCATCATCGATGAGGCCTCCTAAAACAATAATTTGACCATCATCAACAAGTGCTGTTGTTTCAATAGCTCTCTTGTTCGTAATCAAATCCACGCCACTAGAAACTACACCAGCGACACCAGAAACTTCTATTTTGATCTCTAACAAGACTGAGCTACCTTCGTTGATCTGTGGAGTTACGTCAAGCTTTATGCCAACCTCCTGTCTAGATGTGGTTCTAAATGGGTTTGCATTGTTTGACCCAAGACTTTCGCCAGTAGTGATTGGTATTTCCTGGCCTATTATCGAGCTTGCAGTTTCATTATCCATTGCAAGTATTGATGGAGTTGAAAGAATATTAGAATTTGTGTCACGCGCAATTGCATTTATTATTGCAGCAAAACTATCCCCTCCTGATGTTAAATCTCCAAAACCTGCAACAATGCCTTGAGTATTCAATAATGATGTCAAAGAGCTTGCGGCAAGGGTTGTATCAGTGCTGTCTGTTGCTGAGCCGACGATAGAAAGAAGGTCTGGACCAGAATCATTAAATCTTGTTATGCCAATAGGAATTTCGCCATTATTAGATCCTCCTGAAAAAACAGTCTCGACACCTAAATCATTGGCAGCATTTTCAGACAGCTCAACAACAATAGCCTCGACGAGAACTTGGGCTCTTCTTATATCAAGTTTAGATATGAGGTTTTTTAATGTTGTAATATTTGACTCATCAGAAGAGATAATTATTGAATTGGTTTTTTCATGATTGGTAATAACAGTTGATTTACCATCAGAATTTGACATAAATCTGCTTGAAACTGAATTAAGAATAGAGGCGACTTCACTCGATTTAGCATATTTTAAATAAATTACATCGATGGTTTCGTCGCTATTTATAATATCCTCATCTAGAGAAGCTAATGTTCTTTTAATATTATCAGTAACAAAATCATTTGCTGAGATAATAATAGAGTTAGAAGGAGCAAAAGGAACTGCAATAAACTTATTTATAGTTGGATTATTTTGAGATTTTAGTTTTTCTAAAATACGAACAGCCTCGATTGAGGGTAGGTTTTTTAATTTAACAATTGATATTTTTGCAGAATTATTAATATCTAAATCATTTAACAATTTTTTAATTCTTTGAATATTACTTGCTCTATCAACAATTAATATTGAATTTATAGATGCAATGCTAGATAAGTGCGACTGTCTTCCAGTAATTGGTTTAATCATTGGTAATACTTCAGCGGAAGATCTATTTGCAAGCGGTATGATCTCGGTTGAAAAGTTGGCACGATTTTCACTATCAATATTGATATCTCTTGTTGCCTCATTTTCTGGAACAACTCTCACAAAACCATCATCAGAGATAGCGCTAAAGCCATTGACTTGCATAGTTCTTAGGTAAACATTCCATACCTGGTCCCTATTAAGGTCCGCATTTGAATAAATGGTTATTTTTCCTTTTACTCTTGGGTCTAAGATAACTGTTTTCTTTGAAAACTGAGCAATATCCTGAGTTACCTTTTTAATGTCTACTTCTTCGTAGTTAAGAATAAAAGTATCTTCAGAAAGCACGTGCTGAGATCCAAGAAATAAGATTAAGGTGAACAGACTATTAAGGAAAAACTTCATATTTATTTACCAACTAGATTTTTAATTTTATACAAATTATTGTTAGCCTGAAAGACAATTTCATCTCTAGTAACACTAATTAATGTATATTTTTTATCAAGCACAGAACCAAGAACCACTACCTGCTCCTTATTGCCTTTTTTTACGATAACAGAGGATTCATTTTCTCCTGCCATAAAACCTATAATCTTGTATTCAAAAGTTGTTTCGACTTTTTCAATTTCTGGAGCATCTTTAAGTTTGGAATCATTGGTTAAGTTCACATCCAACTTAGGCACTTCAATTTCACCCATATTATATAAATCTGGTTTAGAAAAAAAACTATTTAAAAGAATAGTCACAACAGCTATTGAAGCTGCAGTTAGCATGCTAAGTAATGTAATCTTTATTTTGCTTATATTTATCATAAAAAAGAAACACTAGTGTAGCTTATTTCGGATAAAAACTTAAAATCTAATTGAGAGATAGTTGATGCAACTTATGACTATTTTGCTTTTGGCACTGTGAACCAAAAATTGCACCCGCCTGAATCAGAATTTTTTACACCAACATCTCCGTTAAGGCTGTGCGCAAGATTTTTTACTATAGCAAGCCCTAGACCGCTACCAGTTTTATCAGATGCTCTAGCTTGAGCTGTTCTATAGAATCTACCAAAAATTCTTTTCTTATCCATATCATCAATACCTTTTCCGCTATCTATGACATTAATCTCGAGATGTTTAGTATCATTCAATACCTTTACGGTTACGCTTGATTTTTGCGGACTATACTTTATTGCATTATCTAAGAGATTGATCAAAATACGTTCGATGGCATTTGTATCTACCCATACATAGATATCATCATATTCGTCAAAGAAAAGTGATATTTCTTTTTTAGCAGCCAAACCCTTTATTGAATCAAGCGCACCGAGTATAGATCTATTAATGTTCACTGGTTCAAAATTAAGTTTAACTTCGCCATATTCAATTCTTGATAAGTCAATGAGATCTGAAACCATCTCAGAAAGCCTTTCAGCATTATGTAAGATAGCTTTTGAAAAAACTTCAGCGTCCTTTTTGTTATCTAGAGCTCCACTCAATAGTGTTTCAGAGTTTGCCCTTATAACACTTACCGGAGTTCTTAACTCGTGAGAAACATTGGACACAAAGTCTCTTCGCATTGAGTCTAGCTTTCTTAATTGGGTGATGTCATGCACAACGAGTATGAACTGGTTTGCAGAGTTTGATTGATTCATTGAGCCCAATACCCATCTTGTTGTACCGTTACCCATATCTATTTCGAATTCCTTATTTGCTTTCTTTTTCTTGCTGGCAATTTCGTATAAATTAGTTATAGCTTTAATTTCAAGATTTTCAATTTTTAAATTATCAATATCATTCTTAAGATTTAAAATCTTTAGGGCTTTGTCATTATTGTAAGTAATGTTTGATAAATGGTTAAAGACTATAACGCCCTCACCTAAATCATCCAAAACTGATCCAAATTGATTTCGTTGTCTAGCAATTAACCTTACTTGTGACTTTAGAACCTCGGATATTTGAGAGATACTCCTAGCGACATTATCAAACTCACCAGTTTTTTTGATTTGTACTGGCTCAATTTCATTGTTTTTTAATGGATTGATTGTCAAAGTGGATATTGCGTCTTCCAATTCTGAGAGGCTTCTGTAGGTATAGTTAAAAATTAGAGCGCTTGCAATAAAAGAGACAACAAAGGCAACAGCACCAATTAAAAAAATGGATATATTTAAACTTGCTATTACCCTATCCAAATAGGTATACGGGACAGCAATCCTGATTATGTTTGGACTTTCTATATTTTGATCAGTAACGGCAAAGTATAAAAGCTGCTGATTTAGCGTTGAGCTAAAACGAGAAGACCAGCCTTTCTCATTAAGAAGTGCTTCTTGCACCTCTTTTCGATTAATATGATTATCAATAAGGCTTATCTCTTGCTGGGAAAGATTTGAGTCACCTACAACGGTTCCGTTATTTAAAATCAGTGTGACCCTTGAATCTGAAGCCTCACCAAGCCTATTTGCTATAGAGCTTGCTTCAAGACTATTTAGCTTACTTATATCATTAACACTTTCAAGAAGAAGGTACGCTTGTTTTTCAAGCTGAAAAATTGTTTGTTCTTCAAACGTAGATGTAATATCTCTCTCTGCAATAACGTAGGCAATACGTATGCTTACTGCTAAAGAAAAAAATACTAATAAAAAAACTCGAGCTCTTATACCCATTGTTTAATTAATCAGGTGTTCTGGTAAATTTATATCCCACGCCTCTTATTGTTTGCACATATTTTCCAATCACCCCAAGTTTTTCTCTTAGGCGTTTGATATGTGTATCAACTGTTCGGGTTGTGATGTCTGCACTGTAACCCCAAACATCGGAAAGAAGTTGCTCCCTAGTCTGAACCCTACCTCTTCTATCAACTAACTGTTTGAGAAGTCTAAACTCAAGGGCTGTTAACACAACCTCATTGTCGTTGACAAAAACCTCATGAGATTCTGTATCGATCTTTAGATCACCAAACTCTCTTTCTACTTCTAGGATTTCAGGTTTTTTTGTTCCTCTTTTTAGTATAGCTTTGATTCGAAGTATCAACTCTCGCACACTAAAAGGCTTGGTAACATAATCGTCAGCGCCAAGCTCAAATCCAACAACTTTATCAACCTCATCATCTTTGGCAGTTAATATTATAATTGGTATCGAGTTTGACTCTTTCTCTGATTTTAATTTTCTACAAAGATCTAAACCAGAGCCGTCAGGAAGCATTAGATCAAGAAGAATAATTGATATATCAGTTTCTTTAAGAATTTTTTCAGCCTCTAAGATAGTGCCTACTGATTCTGTTGAATAATTTTCTCGATGAAGATTATATTCGAGAGTTGCTCGTATATCGGGCTCGTCTTCAACGATCAAAATTCTTTCTGTCATACGCAATGATAAAAATTCATAAAGCTATTTATACTATTTTTGGATGCAAATATCACTAAAAAATATTTAATTATTGTTTCTCATATATTTTTCGAAGTGCCGGTTTATCAAATTTTTCAGATGCAAGTCTTGGTATTTTATTTTCAGAAAAGTTATAAACTGCAGGAATTTTAAATGGTGCAAGCTTGTCTGAAAGGAAGTCTCTAAGATCTTCTTCTTTTAGTTCTGATCCAGGTTTTAAATAAATACAACATGATACTATCTCGCCAAGCCTTGTATCAGGTATACCAAAAACACAGACCTCTAAAACATTATCGTGCTCATATATGGCAGCTTCAACTTCAGGGCATGCAATATTTTCACCACCTCGGATAACCATATCTTTAACCCTGTCGACAATATATAACAAAGGGCCTTCAAATTTGCCTAAATCACCAGTTCTAAACCAGCCACTATCATTCATACATTCAGAAGTAGCTTCACTATTTTTCCAATAACTAACCATTGATGCTGGGGTCTTTATCGCAATCTCACCAAGCTCTCCTTCATTAAGCTCATCCCAGTTATTATCCAATATTTTTATTTCTGTTAATGGTGGAACAACTCTTCCTGCTGTAGAAGGATTATTTACATACTCGTCTCCATTACCTAATGTTCCAAGAGCATTTGTTTCAGATAAGCCATATCCGATACCAGGCCTCCCTTCAAACTGCTCATCAATTTGTTTAACATGTTCCGCTGGTCTTGGCCCACCGCCGCCACCCAAGGTTTTCAATGACGACATATCATGATTTTTTCTATCTGGATGGTTTAGCAACTCCCATGTTTGCGTTGGCACACCTGTAATATCTGATATTTTTTCTTCTTCAATAATTCTTAGAGCCTCTCCTGCATCCCACTTTTTCATCATTACAATTTTTCTACCAACTAGGACAGACATTAAAAAACCAGCATGACTTCCAGTTACATGGAATAAAGGCACGCAATGAAGCATTGCTAAGTCTGGGCTGAGTAATGGGTCTGCACTTGGATCCATTTGAGCTAGAATTTCTGAAACTACAGTTGAGTAACATGCCCAGCTAAACATTGTAGAAAGAATACCTTTTTGAGATGAAAGTACGCCCTTTGGCTTACCAGTTGACCCAGATGTATAGTAAATAGTGGCGTTATCATTTCTACTAATATCAACATCGGGCCAATTTTTAGAGTGACCGTCAAGAAATTCATTAATAGATTTAAAGTTACTATCAGGCGTGTATGAAGTAACAATCTTTATGACGTCTGGCATTGATTCTAGGCCTTGTAATCTTTTTTGATCAGCAAAGAGTAATTTTGCGTCTGAGTGCTCTAACCCATATAGCACTTCAGAAGGAACCCACCATGAATTTAGAGGAACGCAAACAGCACCAATTCCAACTATTCCCATGTATGTGTATAAGTATTCAGGGTTATTTTGCATACATATAGCGACCCTATCGCCCTTCTCAATCCCCGATGCAATCAAAGCATTACCCACTTGAGCTGCCCGATCATATACCTCTTTGTAGGTATATCTTTCATCCTCATATACTAGCCAATCCTTTTCATTATGCATTAGGCCAATATCAAAAAATTGTTTTAAGCTTTCGGCAAAATTTGCATACTCAGTGTAGGTTACACCGTTATCATTAAGAACTTCTTTGGTCTCAAATGTTTGGCCTTTAGCTGTAATTTTGTCTAGTATATCTTTGTATATATCTGTCATAGTTTGTAATGAAATTTATTTACATTATTCTACTATCATAAGAGTTATTATAACTAGCCAATTGAGATAAAATTTTAATATGAAAATTAACGATAATTTTGAACTTCATCTTGCAACAATCTGGGAAAATATTTCAGATTTAATTCCAAACGAGCTAGCTTGCATTTCAGGCGATGACAAAAAAACATGGGCAGAATATGAAAAAATATCTGCACGAATTGCAAACTTTCTTAACGAAAGAGGTGTTACGAAAGATACGAAGGTTGGTATGTATTTATTTAACTGTAATGAATACCTAACTTCTCAGTTTGCAACTATGAAGGTTATGGGTGTCCCAATTAATGTTAATTACAGATATCAATCTGATGAACTGATTTACTTATTTGATAACTCTGATTCTGAGGTGGTATTTTTTCATAAATCTTACTTGGAGCAAGTGAAACAAGTTTATAAAAAACTGCCAGATGTCAAAACCTGGATACAGATTGGTGGAGATAAAGATACAGAGATTGATGGATGTTTTTCTTATGAAGAAATTATCTCATCCAATGATCCGATGGAACGGATAAATAGAGATGAAGATAATATCTATATGATTTATACGGGTGGAACAACTGGAATGCCCAAGGGTGTAATGTATAACCATGGTGAGTTTTCAGTTGCAATGTATGGAGGCTTAAAATCACAAGGCTATGAAGTTCCAAATATGCGATTTAAAGAGAATATTAAAGATTTAAAAGAAATTATCATAAAAAAATCTAAATCAAATGATTTAACTAGATGTTTGATAGCTTGCCCCTTGATGCATGGAACGGGAATGTTTCTTGGAGGCTTTATGACACATTGTCTTGGCGGATCAATAATTACAATTCCGGAGATTGGCCTTAACCCAGAAAAAATACTTTCAGAGATATCTACAACAGGTGCAAATAACCTAGTTATTGTAGGTGATGCATTTGCTAAACCACTCTTAAGAGAATTAGATGCAGGAAAAGAAAAAGCTGAACCTTATGACATTTCGTCACTCAATATTATTATTTCTAGCGGAGTTATTTGGAGTGCAGAAGTAAAGCAAGGAATTCTTGGACATCATGACGTTAAGCTCTTTGACTCAATGGGTTCGAGCGAAGGAGGTATGGCTTCGTCAGTAAGCTCTAGGAAAAAATCTGTAAAGACTGCTAAATTTAAAATAAACCCAGATGTAATAGTCTTGGGTGATGATGGAGCTATAGTAGAACCAGGATCTGGTATTCGGGGCCTTGTTGGGACAAGCGGTATGGTTCCTCAAGGATATTACAAAGATCCTGTAAAATCAGCTCAAACATTTAAAGAGGTTCATGGAAAAAGATATAGTTTTCCTGGCGATTATGCTCTCGTAGAGGAAGATGGAAGTATTACTCTGCTTGGGAGAGGGAGCAACTGTATAAATTCTGCAGGGGAAAAGATATATCCAGAAGAGGTCGAGGAAGCACTTAAATTAAATATAAATATTGATGATGTTCTTGTGGTTGGTGTTGATGATGATAAATTTGGTCAAAAAGTAGTTGCAGTTGCGTCATTTAACGACGGGATGATTATTGAGGAACATGCTCTAAGAGAGGAGACAAAAAAACATCTCTCAAGCTACAAGGTACCAAAAAATATTAAATTTGTTGATAAAGTTAGCAGGGCCCCAAATGGGAAAGCTGATTACAAATGGGCGGCTGAGCTAGCCAAGGAATTTATTAATGTATAAAAGAATATTTCAGGTTTTACTTGTATCTATTTATTGTATTGATTTAACAGCTCAATCATTCACACCAATAGGCACTGTAGACCCAAGTAAATATGTGCCTCGTCAAAAAGAAATAGCTTTTAGCAACATCGGTATGGTAACAACTCAGCATTTTCTAGCTACAGAAATTGGTGAGGATATTATTAAATCGGGTGGAAATGCATACGATGCCTCTGTTGCTATTGGGTTTGCTTTGGCGGTAGTGCTTCCTAGAGCTGGTAATATTGGCGGTGGTGGATTCATGGTTATGCATGATGCTGATCTGAATGCCAACTTTGCAATAGACTATCGAGAAAGGGCTCCGATAGAATCATCAAAAGATATGTATCTTGATACTGATGGAGCCGTAATTCCTAATAGATCTACTCTTGGGTATCTTTCCAGTGGTGTTCCTGGCACTGTGGCAGGACTATGGTCTGTTCATCAGAGATTTGGTTCAATGGAATGGGAAGAGCTGCTAGCTCCAGCTATAAAACTTGCTAAAGAAGGTTTTGAAGTAACGCCATATATGCAAGACATGCTTGTTAAGTACCATAGAAAGCTCTCTAAATTTCCGGAAACAAAAAAAATATTTCAATCTAATTATCCAGTTTTTAATAAAACATTATTTATACAAAAGGACCTAGCAGAAACGTTAGAGATAATTTCAAAAAAAGGAAGAGATGGCTTTTACAGAGGAAAAGTTGCTTCAAAAATTGCAAAAGATATGAAATCTAACGGTGGAATTATATCAAAAAAAGATCTTAGAAATTATGAGCCTGTTTGGAGAGAGCCGCTAATTGCAAACTATAGGGGTTCTGAAATAATTACAATGCCTCCGCCCTCCTCTGGTGGAGTACATATAATTCAAATGTTAAACATTCTTGAGAATTATGAGCTTTCTAGTATGAAACATAACTCTAAAGAATATATAAATATTCTAGGCGAGGTCATGAAATATGCTTACTCTGACAGATCCAAATATCTTGGCGACCCAGACTACTTTGATGTACCGATTACAATGCTCACTAATAAAGGATATGCAAATAACATTTTTTCAAAAATAGAGGTTGGAAAGGCAACACCATCAAGTGAAATCAACCCTGGGATGTATATTGATAAAGAAAGCTTTGAAACAACTCACTTTTCTGTTGTAGATAGTGACGGTAATGTTGTTTCTTCCACCTACACATTAAATTCTAGCTTTGGATCTGGGGTTGTTATAAAAGGTACTGGTATTTTAATGAATAATGAGATGGATGACTTCTCTGTATCACCTGGAGTGCCGAATCAATTTGGCCTTCTAGGAGCAAAAGCCAATGAGATTGTTCCAGGAAAAAGACCGCTAAGCTCCATGACTCCAACTATAGCTTTTAAAGATAACGAGTTCTTTTTTACAACAGGATCACCTGGAGGTGCAAGGATAATATCTGCAGTTCTTCAGTCTATACTGAACATGATTGATTTTAATATGGATGTTGCTGAAGCAAATAATGCTATTAGAATCCATCATCAGTGGCAACCTGATAGACTTGAAATTGAGTTTGGTATTGATGGTGATTCCAGCAAATGGCTGACGGAAGCAGGGTACACTTTGAAGATTATTAAACCTGCAACAAACTTACAATTAATAATGAAAAAAAATGGTACATATTCAGGCTATGGAGACTTCAGAAGACCTGATTCATTCGCCTTGGGGGTAACAAATGATTGATAAATTAATGATAATTGGTATTTATGCATTCTTTGCGTTAAGTTTATTGTTCTTTTGCTTTTGGTTAGTCAAGCGTAAGTGATATTAGTTTTTTTATCGTTAATCTTTTTATGCTTTGGAAGCCTTTCATCAATGATGATATTCAGACTTCCATTAATGCAAGATAATAACAGCAAGGTCAATTTATTCTTTCCTAGATCTCATTGTGTGGCTTGTAAAAAGACTATAAGCATAGCAAACCTAATGCCAGTGATTGGGTTTCTTTTTCAAAAAGGTAAATGTAATTTTTGCAAAGCACAAATATCTCCAATGTATCCCCTTAATGAGTTAGTGCATTTATTGGTAGGTATATTTCTTTATTTTATATTTGGATTAAGTATTCAGCTCTTCTTTGCTTATTTTGTTTTTTTTAATTTTTTCATTCTCTTTGTTTTAGATTTAAAGTATTTTCTTCTTCCCTTCTTGCTAAATCTCGGGATGGTTCTAATTGGCTTTATTGCAATTGGTGTATGTGAAATATTTACAGTGTCTACCCTTGGTTTTGATCAATTTTATATATCCTTGCTAGGCTTGCTTACAGGCTTTAGTGTTCTATGGCTTATTAATGCATTTTATAAATTGATAAAAGGGATTGATGGGATCGGTGGTGGTGATTTTATTCTTCTATCTTCTATAGGCTCTATGGTTGGCATTTT
>JAQWXQ010000088.1 GCA_029254395.1 SAR86 cluster bacterium
CAAATTAATATTCTTTTCTTCAAATGGACTAAGAACGCCTAATAGCGCTCCTGGGTTATTTTCAGTCTGTATTAACATTGAAGTTTTATCATTTCCTGTTTTACCAACTTTTTCTCTTCCCACAACCAGAAATCTGGTTTTATTTTCTGAGTAGTCTTGTATATTTTCGTTAATAACTTTTAACTTATATTTAGAAACAGCAAGGTGGTTAACTATGCATAAAATATTGGAGTTTTCTTTTGCATACTTTGCTGCTTCTGCTGAACTGGACATTTCTAATCTTTTTATAGACCCAATGTTTCTTTCTATCCATTTATTGCATTGACCTAGTGCCTGAGGGTGAGACGCTATAGCGATAGCATCTTTGACATTAAATTTTTTAGATCCAGCAAGCTGATGATTTATATTTAAATAAATCTCACCTGTAATATAAATATCCTTGTTATCTGCAAGACAATTTAGAGTTGTATTGATGACGCCCTCTGATGAGTTCTCTACAGGAACGACACCAAGGTTTATTTCCTTATTTAATACTTGGTAAAAAACGTCATCAATCGTTGAATTTGGGAGTCTGTTTATTTTTGAACCAAAATGATTAAGAACAGCAGCCTCAGAATGAGTCCCCTCTGGCCCAAGATATCCTACTTTTAGGCCCTCTTCTAAAGAAAGACATGCTGATATTAGCTCTTTGTAAATAACTCGGATTCTTTCATTTGAAATAGGTCCGCTATTACCCTCAATAACACTTCTTAAGATTTTAGACTCTCTTTCAGGTTTATATAAAGTTTTTCCTGGTTCGTCGTTAGATTTTATATCCCCTACGTTAATAGCCAAATTGCCTCTTTTTTGAATTAGCTTAAGAATGTCTTTATCGATCTTGTCAATTTTTTTTCTTAAAGTATCTAGATTATTTTTCTTCATAAATTAGCCGTTTCTTTGTTCAAAATCTTTCATAAAATCAATTAGCGCATGAATGCCTTCAATAGGCATAGCGTTATATATACTTGCTCTCATTCCTCCAACCGATCTATGACCTTTAAGATTTAACAAGCCACAAGCCTCTGACTCCTCTAAAAAAGGTTTATCTAGTTCTGAATCTGAAAGTATGAATGGTATGTTCATAATAGATCTATTTTCTTCACTTACTGGATTAGAGTAAAAATCTGAGCTATCGATATAGTTATACAAAGTTTTTGCTTTTAGATGATTTTGTTCTCTAAAGTGATTTAATCCACCAGATTTTTTTATCCACTTAAAAACTTTGCCAGCCATATACCATGCAAAAGTTGGCGGTGTATTCAACATAGAGCCTGAAGCTGCATGCTGAGAATACCTCAATATGTTAGGTAGGCTTTTATTATCTTGCTCCATAAAGCTCTTTTCTATGATTGCTAGTGTTAATCCAGCAGGGCCTATATTCTTCTGAGCTCCTGCATAAATCATAGAGAAGTCTGATACATCAAGAGGTTCGCTGAGAATTACTGACGACATATCTGCAATTAAAGGTTTATCAATTATTGGAGCTTTGTGAATTGAGACTCCTTGAATTGTCTCATTAGGGCAATAATGAACATAAGAGGAATCTGGGGAGATATTCCAAGAATCTGGATGAGGGGCTTTAGTATAGCTCCCATTATTTTCTGATGACGCAATAGTTTTGACGTTTATTAACTTAGAAGCCTCTGCTATTGATTTTTTAGACCAAGTTCCTGAAAGAACATAATCAGCCTTTTTTGAATCGCTCGCAAAATTCATTGGAATAGTTGCAAACTGTTGTGTTGCTCCGCCTTGTAAAAACAAGACATCATGTGTATCTGGAATTGAAAGAATATCAACTAGGTCGCTTTTTGCTTCAATAGCAACCTGGTCGTATATTGAAGATCTATGGCTCATCTCCATTATAGACATGCCAGAGTCTCCCCACTCTACAAGTTCATTTTGCACTTCTTTTAAAACTTCTTCAGATATTACTGCGGGGCCTGCACAGAAATTCCATTTCCTCATTTTTCTTGTTCCTCAACAACATCCTCTTCCTCTTGGGGAATAGTTACACACTCAATTAGTTTTTCGCCTTCTTTTGGAGTAATAATTTTAACCCCTTGAGTATTTCTGCTTAAAGTTGGAACTTGCTCAACCGATGTTCTTATCATAGTTCCTTTGTCACTGATCAGCATAATGCCATCATTGTCCTCAACTAATGTTGAAGATACCATTGATCCATTTCTATCACTTGTTTTCATAGAGATGACACCCTGGCCGCCTCTATTGTGAGAAGGAAAGTCATCTAGGTTTGTTTTTTTACCATAACCATTTTCAGATACACATAGAATAGTTTTAGTTTCATCGCCGACCATTAAAGATATTAATTTTTCATCTTTCTTTAGTGTTATACCTCTTACACCTCTAGCAGTTCGTCCCATTGGTCTAACGTGTGACTCAGAAAATCTTATTAACTTTCCAGAAGATGATGCTAGAAGAATCTCATCATTGCCAGATGTTATTGCAGTCCCTATTAATACATCGTCATCATCAAGATTAATTGCTTTAATACCAGACTTATATTTTTTTGCGAATAGGCTTAGATTAGTTTTTTTAGTCGTTCCTTTTTTTGTCGCCATAAAAATAAATTTATCTTCGGTGAATTCTTCTACAGGAAGAATTTCACTTACCGACTCATCATCGTCTAGATTAAGCATATTCACCAAAGGCCTCCCTTTAGAGATTCTTGATGCAACTGGGATTTCGTATACCTTTAACCAGAAAACTTTTCCTTTGGTGGTAAAGCATAGAATTTGAACATGGCTACTTAAAACATATAGGTTTTGAATAAGGTCTTCCTCTTTAACACTAGCTGCTGCCTTACCCTGCCCTCCTCTTCGTTGCTCACGATACTCATCAAGAGGTTGGGTTTTTGCATAACCACTTCTTGAAACAGTTAACACTCTTGTTTCCTCTGGTATTAAGTCCTCGTTAGTTATTCCTCTTCTGGTGTCATTGATAAGAGTCTTTCTTTCATCACCAAAATTATTTTTTATTTCATTTAGCTCATTAATAATTAAAGCCTTGAGCGTAGCCTTGTCATCTAAAATATTTTGGAGCTCTAAAATTTTAGCGATAATGTCATTAAATTCATTATTAAGATTATCTTGCTCTAAGCCAGTTAATCTTCCAAGACGTAACTCTAATATTGCCTTTGCTTGCAATGCTGACAGTTTGTACTTCTTACCATTAATGCCTACATCTTTTGGAAGATCTTCAGGCTTACAAGCATCCTCACCAACTTTTTTAAGGATTGCTAATAATGGTCCTGCATCCCATTGTTTTTTGCATAACTCTTCTGCAGCAACTTTAGGGTCTTTTGATTTTTTAATAATAGAGATAACTTCATCAATATTTGCAATTGATACCATCAACCCTTCAACGATATGACCTCTATCTTTAGCTTTTCTTAGATCATATTTTGTTCTTTTGATAATGACATCTTTTCTATGCTCAATAAAAGCTTCGAGAATTTCTTTCAGATTAACTTCTTTTGGTTGACCTTTTGATAAGACTGTTAAATTGATACCAAAAGACTGTTCTAGCTGAGTCTGTGCAAATAAATTATTTTCTAAAACCTCTACCGACTCTCCTTTTCTGACCTCAATAACAACTCTTAAACCATCTTTATCAGACTCGTCTCTAATTTCAGTTATGCCTTCAATTTTTTTATCCTTAACAAGCTCTGCTATTTTTTCTAGCATACGGGCTTTGTTTACCATAAATGGTATTTCGTCAATTATTAGAGATTGTTTGCCAGATTTATCCTCTTCAATGGATGTGTTTGATCTTATATGAATAATGCCTCGACCAGTTTTATATGCATCATATATTCCAGCTCGTCCATCTATAGTTCCTCCAGTAGGAAAATCAGGGCCTGGAATATCTTTAATAAGATCATCAATGGTCAAGTCAGGATTCTCTATAAGATTAATGCAGCCGGTAACAACCTCATTTAAGTTATGAGGCGGTATATTAGTTGCCATACCTACAGCTATCCCAGAAGATCCATTAATGAGCAATTGTGGGATTTTAGTTGGGAGAACATCAGGTATGAATTCACTACCATCATAATTTGGTGAAAATGATACTGTTTCTTTTTCTAGATCACCGAGCATCATATCTGTTATTTTTGCCATCCTGACTTCGGTATATCTCATAGCAGCCGGTGGGTCACCATCAATAGAACCAAAATTACCTTGACCTTCGACTAGCGTGTATCTTAACGAAAAGTCTTGAGCCATTCTTACCATTGCGTCATAGACAGCAGAATCTCCATGGGGATGATATTTACCAATAACGTCTCCTACAACCCTAGCAGATTTCTTATAGGGTTTATTGTATGAATTTTTTAAATCATACATGGCGAATAAAATTCTTCTGTGTACAGGCTTCAGGCCATCTCTTATGTCAGGTAGGGCCCTTCCATGTATAACACTTAGAGCATAGCTCAGGTAAGATTGTTTAAGCTCATCTTCAATATTTATAGGGATAATTTCTTTAGCAAAATCTGTCATTCTTAATGTCCAGTAATCGTATAAAAAGCTTAAAAATACTAAGCTTAAATTAGCTTAATATTTTATCACGTTTACAGGGTATAAAAACTAATTTATTGAGGGGTGTAGAAGTCCAATCTTTCAATGTCCTCTTCACTCACTTCTTCACCATATTGAATCTCAATTAAATGACAAGGCTGATCAAAAGGGTTTGTAATTTGGTGCCAATCACCAACTTTTGCTAAATATTTATCAAACTTTTTAAGAGTAACTGTTTGTCTATTTTCTGGATTATCCTTGCTAAAATTCACAACACAACTGCCCTTACTTACTAACCATATCTCACTTCTAAACTGATGTCTCTGGAAACTCATGCCCTGCCCTGGAGCTACAATAAGTTCTTTTACTTTTACATCGCTATCTTTGAATAAATTATAGTAAGAGCCCCAAACTCTTTCCTCTTGAAAGTACTTCCATTTCTTAAGAATCCAAGATGAGGAGTTTTTTTTATCATCGCCCCCAATTCCAAATAAAAACTCAACTCCTTTTACTGACATTTCAGGAATATTTTCTATGTTTCTGTCACCGCCATTAGCAAATAAAATAGTTTCTTCTGGATAGAGTTTTTTAACATGCTCAAGAGCATTTATTGCGGAGCCTTCAGTGTCGTCTTGGAAGGCAATTACTTGATCTACACAAGATAAATTTTCTATGATTATTTTTCTTTCGGTGAATGGCATGAAGTATTTTTCTTTTTTGTTTTCAAGCCATGCATCACTATTTAGACCAACTATTAATATGTCTCCAAGGGCTCTGGCAGATTTTAGATATGATATGTGGCCAGAGTGGATTGGATCAAATCCACCGGTTACTAAAACAACTTTCATATTCAATTACTTCAATTAATAACCAATATTATAAAATAAATCAGAGCAACTTGGATAAAAAGTGTTTGCTAGTCTTTGAATTCAGAGACAACACCACCAATCGATTCCTTTGCATCTCCAAATAACATTCTGGTATTTTGTTTGAAGAATAGAGGGTTTTGCACCCCTGCAAACCCAGAGGACATTGATCTCTTTAGAACAAAAACTGTTTTAGCATTATGAACTTCGATAATAGGCATCCCGTATATTGGACTTCCTGGCTCTTCAGTGGCGGATGGGTTGACGACATCATTGGCGCCAATAACAACTGCTACATCTACTGAGTCCATTGATGGGTTTACATCATCTGGTTCAGCTAGAACATCATAAGAAACATTAGCCTCCGCCAATAAGACATTCATATGCCCAGGCATCCTGCCTGCTACAGGATGAATGCCATACTTCACCTCAGTACCATTTTCTTCCAAGAGCTCTCCAAGCTCTCTTACAACATGCTGTGCTTGGGCTACTGCCATTCCATAACCAGGAACAATAAGAACTGAGCTTGCATTTTCTAAAATCAAGTATGCGTCAGATACATTGATGGGATTGACCTCTCCTTGCTCCTCGGAACTTTTTGAGCTTGAAGCGCTTGCATAACCCACAAAAAGAATATTACTTATAGATCTATTCATAGCTTTAGCCATTATTATTGTGAGTATCAAACCACTAGCTCCAACCAGTGACCCTGCAACTATTAACACATTATTCAGCAATATTAATCCAGCAAATGCTGCGGCTATTCCTGATAATGAGTTAAGGAGAGATATTACTACCGGCATATCACCTCCACCTATTGGAAGGACAAAACCAATTCCACCTAAAAGAGTTAGGACTAACAAGACTGTAAAAAACTCAAAGTTAGTTACCAGTAATGGCGTCACTATTACTGAATACAATAAAAATACTAATGAGATATAAAAAATAGTTGTGAATAATTTTGTGATAATTGATGTTTTTGCTATTTGTATCTTTTCAGACAACTTGGCATAAGCTACTAAGCTTCCCGTAAATGTAATCCCACCAACATAGACAGTTGTCATAACCAATATATATTGGAATAGATTATCTGGGGTTGAATTAAACTCTGACCAAGCTATTAAAAAAGTAGCTAGGCCACCGAAGCCGTTAAACAAAGCTACCATCTCTGGTATTGATGTCATTTTAACTTTTAAAGCTATCAAAGAACCGATAAAGGCTCCTAAACCTATCCCTGCTATAAGTATTAAGGGATTAGAGATATTAATAAAAGTAACTAAAACAGCTACAAACATTGCAATGGCTGATAAGAAATTACCTTTTACAGCTGTATCTTCTTTCCCGAGCATCTTAATGCCAGTAATAAATAGTATTGATGAAAAAATATAGACAATGTTTTGTATTAATGAGATTTCCATAATTATTTCTTCTTAAACATTTTGAGCATTCTGTTTGTTACAAGATAGCCACCAAAAACATTTATTGATGCAAAAGTTACAGCTAAAAATGCAAGAGCCGTTTGTAATTGGCTATCAGCAGTTAAAAGGAGAGCACCAACTAATGCGATTCCGGATATTGCATTAGCGCCCGACATGAGAGGAGTATGGAGTGTACTTGGGACTTTTGAAATGAGCTCTAAGCCAAGATAGATAGATAGAATAAGAACAAAACCTAAAAGAATATATGTTTCCATTTATTTAAACCTCTCGTTAAGTATTTCACCTTCATGGACAAGAACGCTACTCTTGATAATTTCATCCTCAAAGTTAAATTCAATTGTCTTTAATTCTTTATTATAAAAATCACATATCCAATGGTTAAAGTTATTGGAAAGCGCAAGTGATGCATGCGAGGAAACAGTTGAAGT
>JAQWXQ010000094.1 GCA_029254395.1 SAR86 cluster bacterium
TAGGAAGAAGATCAGGCAATAGCCCAGTTAATGCAATGAGAAGGGTTGCAATAGATTCTAATCAAAGCACTATGTGGCGTTTTGTGGGCTGGAGTGGAATATTTGCTGGGATACTAATACTATCTTTTTACAGCGTCATAGCTGGTATCTGTTTGAATTATATTTTTATTGCAGCATCTTCATCTGGAGAGATTAGCTCACCCGACCAATTTTCATCCGTTATTTCCTCGCCATTAAATTTATTGTTTTGGCATACCATCTTTATGACACTTACAGCATTGATTGTATCTGCTGGAATCAAAGACGGTATTGGAAGAATGGTTAAAATTTTGATGCCAATGCTTGGGGTGTTAATGATATTTATGGTTATTTACGCAGTAGTAAATGGTGACTTTAGCAAAGCTATGACGTTTTTATTCGCGCCTGACTTTTCTAATGTTACCTCTGATACTCTCCTTCAAGCAATGGGACAGGCATTCTTTAGCTTAGGTCTTGGAATGGGTTCAATAATGGCTTATGGAGCCTATATGCCCAAGGATCAAAATATTGTAACTAACTCCTTTACTGTAGCCTCTCTTGATACATTGGTCGCTATATTGGCAGGTATTGCTATCTTTCCAATTATATTTGCTTTTAGTCTTGAACCTAATAGTGGACCAGGTCTTGTATTTGTTTCAATGCTTTCAGCATTTAATCAAATGCAATTTGGTCAAATTATAGGCCCTTTATTTTTTATTTTACTATCAGTAGCCGCTTTGAGTTCATCAATTTCACTTCTTGAGCCAGGTGTAGCCTACATGTCAGAGGAGGGCATTTTATCAAGAAAAAAATCAGCTGAAATCATTTCATTCTTAGCATGGATTCTAGGCATAGGCTCAGCTTTAAGTTTTAATATTTGGTCTGATCATCAGTTAATAGCTGAAAGAAATTTTCTTGATTCAATTGAATTCATTACCAATCAAATATTGCTCCCACTTGGAGGCATGTTTATAGCTATTTTTGTCGGCTGGTTTATGAAGAAATCACTTATTAAGGAAGAGATGGGTTCTATTAATCCAATATTATTTTTCTTATGGAGATTTTTTGTAAAGTTTATAGCGCCTCTAGCAGTTGCATATATTTTCTACAAACAGTTTTTTTAAAATTACAAAAAATTAGTGCGAAAGATCAACTTTAGCAAATCGCTTAATGTAAGCAGCTCTAATGCTTTGAGTGTAGTTCTAGATTTCAATGAGTATAAAAACTTTGTTCCAGGATGCTCCGGAGCATCATTGATAAAAAGAAATTATCCTATTGAAATAGGCAAATTAGAGTTTGATTTTCTAGGCAAAAAGTATTTTATAACTTCAGAAAATACCCTTAATGAAGACTCAATAATTATTAACCAACTGGATGGACCATTTGATTACTTTAAAGGCAAGTGGCTGGTAACAGAAACCAGTTTAAATGAATGCCAGATAAGTTTTGAGGCTGAATTTAAATTACCCTTTTTACTTAATGCAATTACCCCTCAAAGTTTGATTGATTCAATTTCATCAAACATAATTGATTCATTTGTAAAACAAGTTAAATGAAGGTTTTTTTTACATACCAGGGGAAAGAAGACAAGCATTTTTTAGAATTTGACGTCTCTTCAAGCATAACTGTATCTGAGCTTATTGATTTTGAGAGTATAAAAAAAATTATATCTAAGGTTGAGCATGAAATTATTCTGGCAGTTAACAGTGAAATTCTTGATGGAGTATTTAAACCCTATCCACACAAATACAGACTAAAAGAGGGAGAGAGAGTTGAGTTATTGAGGCCTCTTACACAAGACCCAAAGGAAAGAAGGATTAGTAAAACTTAATTATCAGAGAGTTTTTCGAGCACCCAGCTATCAACCACTCCATCATCATTAAAGAAAATAGATAATTTTCGCTCTGTTATGGTTTCCTCACCAACAGTTATAGAATTAAAGTAGTCCCAACGGTTATCGTGAAAAGGATCCATAATTACAGCCCTTCCAAATATAAAATCAACTTGCCCTTTTGTCATGCCTTTTTCTAATTTAGAAATATCCTTATCTTCAATAATATTCCCTTGCATTACAGGAACTTTATATGGCTGAAGATAAGAACAAGAAGAGGCAAAAATTGCAAGGATTGCTAGCGGCAGTATATTTATGTTGATAAGTTGTTTCATATTCAGGATGGATTATACTTTGTAAAACTTTTTAAGTCTGTGTCTATAATTAAATAGACAAAGTTAATTTATAAAAATGCAAAAAAAGAATAAAGAATTACAGAAAGCTGGATTGAAAGCGACACTTCCTAGAATAAAAATTCTAGAAGTATTGGATGCTAAAGGGCATCTCAGTGCAGAGGATATTTATAAAGAACTTATCATGATGGATGAAGACGTAGGTCTTGCAACAATATATAGGGTGCTAACTCAATTTGAAGCGGCTGGCATCGTTATTAAACATAATTTTGAAGAAGCGCATGCTGTTTATGAGATAGTTTCAGATGAGCACCATGATCATATGGTATGTATTGAATCAGGCAAGATTATAGAATTTCATGATGAAGTTATTGAGCAGAGACAGTCTGAGATTGCAAGTAAGCATGGGTATGAAATCGTGGACCATAATATGGTTTTATACGTAAAAAAAATTAAATCCTAAATTTAATAAAACTCTTGAACTAATTATTTGAATCCTCATATACATCGTATGAGGATAAATTATGTCAAATGATATTAAAGAAGAAGAATTAGAATTAGATCAAAACTCTGATACTAACAGTGATGAGAGCCTTGAGACTGATAGTTACGAAGAACTTCTTGAAAAAAATGATAATTTAGAGAAGCAGCTTTTAAGAGCAACTGCTGATCTTGATAATAGTATCAAAAGAACAGCATCTGAAGTAGAAAAAGCACACAAATATGGTGTTGAAAAACTTTTAAGTGAGCTATTGCCGGTTATCGATAATATCGAGCATGCGTTAGATAAATTATCTGAAGATGCATCTAGTGAAGACAGAGAAGGTATCGAGTTAACTTTAAAATCTTTTGAATCTGCTCTTGATAAATTCGGAATGAGTCCTATCTATCCAGATAATGAGAAATTTGATCCTGAAAAGCATGAAGCTGTTTCAGTAATTCCTCACAAAGATAAGGATGATGGAATGGTGGGGGATGTTTTTCAAAGGGGCTGGGAGCTCCATAACAGAATCTTAAGGCCGGCAAGAGTGACGGTTATAAAGAATTAGAAATAGAGGTAAATTATGTCAAAAATTATAGGAATAGATTTAGGAACAACTAACAGCTGTGTTGCTGTTATTGAAGGTAAGCAACAAAAGGTTATAGAGAATGCCGAGGGTGGAAGAACGACTCCATCTGTTATTGCATACACTGACAAGGATGAGGTCCTTGTTGGTATGCCAGCTAAAAGACAATCTGTAACAAACCCAGAAAACACGCTCTATGCTATTAAAAGGTTAATAGGTAGAACATTTGACGATAAGGTTGTAAAAAAAGATGCAGATATGGTTCCTTATAAAATCATTAAAGCTGACAATGGCGATGCTTGGGTTGAGGCTGCTAATAAAAAGCTAGCTCCGCCACAAGTAGCAGCAGAAGTTCTTAAAAAAATGAAAAAAACTGCCGAAGATTACCTTGGGCATGAAGTTAAAGAGGCTGTAATTACAGTTCCTGCCTATTTCAATGATGCACAAAGACAAGCCACAAAAGATGCTGGAAAAATAGCGGGACTCGATGTTAAAAGGATTATAAATGAACCAACAGCCGCTGCATTAGCTTATGGTTTAGATAAACACAAGGGTGATTCAACCGTAGCCGTGTATGACTTAGGAGGCGGAACATTTGATATATCAATTATCGAGATATCAGATGTTGATGGTGAGCATCAGTTTGAAGTTCTATCTACAAATGGTGATACTTTTTTAGGCGGGGAAGATTTTGATTTAAGACTAATTGATTATTTTGTTGATCAATTTAAACAAGAGTCTGGTTTTGACCTGAAAAGTGATCCTCTCGCATTGCAGAGGTTAAAGGAAGCAGCTGAAAAAGCAAAAATAGAACTTTCATCTGCTGATCAAACCGAAGTCAATTTGCCATATATTACTGCTGACAGCTCTGGCCCAAAGCATTTTGTTCATAAAGTCACTAGAGCAAAGCTTGAATCTTTAGTTGAAGATTTGGTTGACAGAAGTTTAGAGCCATTAAAAGTGGCATTATCTGATGCAAAGATTTCCAAGTCAGAAATTTCAGAGATTTTACTTGTTGGTGGCCAAACAAGAATGCCATTGGTTCAAAAGAAAGTTGCTGAATTTTTTGGCAAAGAGGCAAGAAAAGATTTGAATCCAGATGAGGCTGTTGCAGTCGGCGCGGCTATTCAAGGCTCTGTCCTTTCTGGAGATACTACGGATGTATTATTATTGGATGTTACTCCTTTAACTCTTGGTATTGAAACGCTAGGAGGTGTATCAACTCCTCTTATTGAAAAAAATACAACAATACCAACTCAAAAATCACAAACTTTTTCAACAGCTGAAGATAATCAGACTGCAGTTACAGTTCATGTTATTCAAGGGGAAAGAACTCAAGCTTCTCAGAATAAATCTCTTGGCCAATTTAATTTAGCAGACATTCCTCCAGCACAGAGAGGGACACCACAAATAGAAGTCTCTTTTGATCTAGATGCGAATGGGATTTTAAATGTGTCTGCCAAAGATAAAAATACTGGAAAAGAGCAATCAATTGTTATTAAAGCATCAAGTGGTTTGTCAGATGAAGATATTGAAAAAATGGTTCAAGACGCTGAAGCTAATGCTGAGGACGATAAAAAGTTCGAAGAGCTTGTTAAAACCAAAAATAATGCTGATATGTTAGTGCATGCAACTCGTAAAACAATTGCTGATTCAGGTGATAAGCTTTCCGATGAAGAGAAAGAGCAAGTTGAAAAATCTGTAGTTTCTCTTGAAGAAGCTATAGCTAGCGACTCAGTGGATGGTATTGAGTCTGCAACAAAAAGTTTGAATGATGTGTTAACTCCTTTAACACAGAAACTCTACTCTCAAGAAGATGCAGGTCAAGACAATCAAGATGCTGAGCCAGCTTCTGATGAACCATCTGACAATACTGTCGATGCTGAATTTGAAGAAGTCAAAGAAGAAGATAAGTAATATATGTCAAAAAGAGACTACTATGAAGTATTAGGTGTCTCTAAAGGGACGCCAAAGCCTGAACTTAAAAAAGCTTTCAAGAAGAAAGCAATGAAGTATCATCCGGATAGAAATCCAGATAATCCGGAGGCAGCTGAAAAGTTTAAAGAGGCTGCAGAGGCTTATGATGTTTTATCTGATCCTCAAAAACAATCAGCTTATGATCAATTTGGGCATTCAGGTGTTGATGGTATGGGAGCTGGAGGACCAAACTTTAATGATGTGAATGTTGGCGATATTTTCGGTGATATTTTCGGAGATGTATTTGGTACAAGATCATCTTCTAGGAGATCGCAAAGAGGCCAAGACCTTCAATATAATATTGAACTATCTCTTAAAGAGGCTGTTTTAGGCGCTCAAAAAAAAATAAAAATTCCTTCTCACAAAGAGTGTGGTGAGTGTTCAGGATCTGGTGCTGAAAAAGGCAGCTCACCTTCTAACTGTAACAATTGTGGCGGCTCCGGCCAGGTTAGGATGCAACAAGGATTCTTTTCAGTACAGCAAACTTGCTCTTCATGTAATGGCGCAGGAAAAATTATAAAAAACCCTTGCAGGCCTTGTTCAGGCAATGGTGCAATCAAAGAAAATAAAACTCTTTCAGTTAATATACCTTCGGGAGTTGATAATGGAGATAAAGTTAGGTTGACTGGTGAAGGGGAGTGGAAAACAGGTGGTCAGTCAGGTGATTTATATGTAGCCATTAGAGTTGCTGATAACCCAATTTTTGAGAGAGAGGGGAGAGACTTGTATATTGAAGTCCCCATTACATTTGAAACATCAATAATAGGCGGCTCTATTAAAATTCCTACATTAGAAAATTTTATCTCTCTAAAAATTCCAGAGCAAACTCAAACTGGAAAAGTATTTAGAATAAGAAATAAAGGAGCATCAATAGTAAGAGACAGCAGAAGAGGTGATATTCTTTGTAGAGTAATTGTCGAAACCCCTTCTGGCCTTAACAAGAAACAACTGAAACTTTTAAATCAATTTACATCCAGCCTTCAAGATTCATCAAACTATCCTGGAGCTGACACTTTTAAAAAGATTTCTTCTAATTTACATGAATAAACTTTTTCTTAATGGCTCCTCAGGAAAGATGGGAGAGGCTATTAAGATTTTGCTAAAAAAAAATACTTATTTTAAAGTCCTAGATGAAGATATCTCAAATGCACATGACTGCATCATAGACTTCTCAAGACCGGAAGCCACAATAAAGCTACTAGAAAATTGTAAAAATAAAAATTTAAGTCTTCCTATTGTGATAGGCACAACAGGCTTTTCTGATGAACAATTAAAAGTAATTAAAAATTACTCTGAATTATTTCCAATCCTGCTCTCTTATAATCTAAGTGATGGTATTTATAACATGAAGAAAGGTATTAAGAGCATAGTGCAAGATTTGAAAGTCCCAGTGAACTGTATTATCGAAGATATTCATCATATTAATAAACTAGATTCTCCATCAGGAACTGCTATAGACATTAAAAATTACATAGTAAATCTTAGTAATAATTTTATAAATTCAATAAACATAATTTCAAAAAGAGAGGCTGATTTTTTTGGAATCCATCATGTTAGATTTGAGAGCGATGAAATGAATATAAGTATTAGCCACAAAGCACTTTCAAGAAATATTTTTGCTCAAGGCGCGATAAACGCAGCTATATCCATGATTGATAAAAAACCTGGTTTTTATGATCTAGATGCAATTAAAAATTAAGTAAAAATACCCTTTTAAATAACTGCTAATTTCTATAGAATACACACACTTTAATCACGAAGACCTTATTAATGATTATTGCTGGGGTGCTCTTTTGAGTCAGCAATACAGAGGTTGGAGAATAACCCCTAGGAGAAATATATGAGCGTTGTTTCAATAAAAGACCTACTTCACGCAGGCGTCCATTTCGGCCATCAAAAACGATTTTGGAATCCAAAGATGGATAAATACATTTTTGATACAAGAAAAAAAATTAGCATAATCGATCTTGAGTTAACACAGGAACACCTAAGCGCAGCAGCTTCTAAAGTAGAAGATATATGCTCAAAGGGTAATAAAGTTCTTTTTGTTGGAACTAAAAGGTCTGCTAGTAAAACTATCAAGGAAGAAGCTTCAAGACTAGATTTGCCATATGTAGATAAAAGATGGCTTGGAGGAACGCTAACTAATTGGAAGACTATAAGAGGCTCAATTAGAAGACTTCAAGATATTGAAGAGATGGTAGCATCAGGAAGAATAGAGAAGCTTATAAAAAAAGAAGCTGTAGAGATTCAAAAAGAATTTGTTAAGCTTCAAGCCAGTGTTGGCGGCATTAAGGATATGAAAGGTCTGCCAGATGCTATATTTGTTATTGATGTTAAATATGAAAAAATAGCAGTGCTAGAGGCTAAAAAAATGGGTATCCCTGTTATTGCTCTAGTTGACACAAACTCAGACCCAGATGGTATTGAAACTGTAATTCCAGGAAATGATGATGCAATCAGATCAATCAGATTAATTACTAAAATCATAGCTGAAGCTTGCGAGCGCGGCCTTGAATCTTCAAAAGGGTTTGTAGCGAAAACTGAAGCAACTACTCCTATAATTCAAAAAGTTAAAAAAGAAGAAGTGGTGGTATCAGAAGCTCCGGCCGAAGTTAATACAGAAGATGAAGTGGCTGTTGTTGCCGAACAAAGCGAATCTTCAGAAAATGTTACTAAAGAAGATATTAATAGCTCAAATGATGAAGAGCCTAAAGTAGAGGAAAAATAACAATGGATATTACAGCGGCTATGGTAAAGCAACTCAGAGATATGTCTGGGGTAGCTATGATGGATTGCAAGAAAGCTTTAGTTGAATGCGAGGGAAATATAGATAACGCTCTTGATTTACTTAGATCAAACAGTGCATTAAAAGCAGAAAAGAAGGCATCAAGAATTGCAGCTGACGGCGTTTTAAAAGCTTATGTTGGTAAGGAATATGCAACTATTGTAGAAATTAATTCAGAAACTGATTTTGCAGCTAAGGATTCTCAGTTTATTAATTTTACCAATGAAGTAGCAGACTTTATTGAAACTAATAAAGTAGAAGATATTAATATATTGCATGAATCCGATATTGAGACTAAAAGAAAAACATTAGTGCAATCTATTGGAGAAAATATTCAAGTAAGAAGATTAGAAACCTTAAGCTATGAAAGCCAAATGAATAGCGGACTTTATATTCACTCAGATTCAAAATTAGCCACAGTTGTTGTTTTGAATGGTGGCGATGAGTCCCTTGCCAAAGATATTGCTATGCATGTTGCAGCAACAAATCCAATTTGCTTATCAAGAGACGAAATTGACCACGATGTTCTTGAAAGAGAGAAAGCCATATATCTCACTCAAGCAAAAGAATCAGGAAAGCCTCAAGAAATAATGGATAAAATGGTTGAAGGAAAGCTTAATAGGTTTTTATCTGAGGTATCTCTTATCTCACAACCATTTGTTAAAGACCCAGATGTAACAATTGAGAAGCTATTAAACTCTCATAGTGCCTCCATTGAATCTTATGCAAGATTAAAGGTTGGAGAGGGCATTGAGGTTGAAACTAAAAACTTTGCAGATGAGGTTGCTGAGCAGCTTAAATAAATGCAAAAACTAGTCCACAAAAGAATCCTTGTTAAGTTTAGCGGGGAATCTGTTGCTGGAAACGATGATCATGGTATTGACCCACAAGTTCTCAATGAAATGGCCGCATCAGTCAAAGAATGTAAAGAAATTGGAGCACAAATTGGTGTTGTAATTGGTGGAGGTAATCTTTTTAGAGGAGAGAAACTTAACCAAGCAGGAATGGATAGGGTTGCTGGTGATCACATGGGTATGCTTGCAACTGTAATGAATGGCATAGCTTTTAGAGATGCTCTTGAAAGAGCTGGTATTAAAACTAGAGTTATGTCTGCAATAGCCATGCCGGGAGTTGTAGAGCACTATGATAGAAGGCTTGCCATACAACTATTAAATGATGGTTTTGTAGTTATTTTTACAGCCGGAACAGGTAATCCATTTTTCACAACTGATACCGCTGGATGTCTCCGAGCAATTGAGACTCAATCTGAACTAATGCTAAAAGCTACAAGAGTTGATGGAGTTTATGATTCCGATCCTGAAAAAAATCCTGATGCAGTATTTTATGAAAAATTATCATTTAATGATGCAATAACTAAAAATCTAAAAGTTATGGACGCTACTGCTTTAACTTTAGCAAGAGATCATGCTTTGCCAATGAAAGTATTTAATGTAAATAGAAAAAATGCATTAAAAGAAATAATTTGCGGTGAAAATATAGGTACGCTAATATCATAATATGGAACAATTAATTCAAAATACCTCTAATAGAATGGAAAAAGCAATTGGCTCATTATCTATTGCATTCAATAAAATAAGAACAGGAAGAGCAAACCCATCATTGCTTGATGATGTAAAGATAGATTATTATGGAAATCTAACACCTTTAAATCAAGCAGCAAATATCTCAGTTGAAGAGGGGAGATCTCTTGTCATTTCTCCTTGGGATAAAAGTTTAATACCTGAAGTTGAAAAAGCTATTTTAAATGCTAATTTAGGTCTTAATCCTAGCACTTCCGGTGATTTAATTAGGGTTACTATGCCAGTATTAACTGAAGAAACTAGACAAAATTATATCAAGCAAGCTAGATCTGAGGCTGAAAACGCTAGGGTTTCTATAAGAAATATTAGAAGAGATTCCAACAATACAGCAAAGGAAGATCAGGGCAATGGAAACATTTCTGAAGATGAATTACGTAGAATTGAAGACCTAGTTCAAAAAGAAACTGATAAGCACATTGCATTAGTTGATCAAGAGTTAAAAGCAAAAGAAGCAGATCTGCTAGAAATCTAAAAGCCCTATGGCTAAACCTTTAAAAAATTTAGTCCAAAACCATCTTGGAAATGTAGCCATAATAATGGATGGCAATGGCCGCTGGGCAAAAAAAAATGCATTAAAAATTAGCAAAGGGCATGAGAAAGGAGTGTCTATTGTTAAAGAGATAGTTGAGGAATCAATTAATCAGAAAATAAAATCATTAACATTGTACGCTTTTAGCTCAGAAAATTGGGGGAGGCCGGTTCAAGAAATTAATGCAATCAAAAATTTGATAATAAGCGCTATTAACGATCAAGTTCCAGAGCTAGTAGAGCAAAGCGTTGAACTGAAATTCTTTGGGGATGTTGCCATGTTTGGTGAGGATATTATTAGTAAAATAAAATATGCTGAATCTACCACTAAATTTAAAAATCCATCATTAAAACTCAACATCGCTCTGGGCTATGGTGGCCAACAAGATATACTTTCAGTGGTTAGAAATATAAGTAAAGATGTCCTTAAAGGTAAAGTTAGCCTTGATAATATAGATGGAGCACTAATCAATAGATATTCATGTGTGCCTGAGTCATCTATTGATCTTTTAATAAGAACTGGTGGAGATAAAAGAATAAGCAATTTTCTGCTATATCAAATTGCTTATTCAGAAATATGTTTTTTAGATAGTTATTGGCCTGATTTTTCGAGGTTGGAATATATAAACTGTATAGAACAATATAAAAAAGTGAGTAGACGTTTTGGCAAAAGAGTTTAAATCTAGTTTTATAACAAGAAGCATTACTGCTTTAATTTTGATTGTGCCTATATTCGCAATAGTATTTTTTGGGAATAATTTATTATTTTTAACAGCTATTTTAGCTACTTTATTTTTTGCTTTTCATGAGTGGATAAGAAACTCAATTTCGAGATCATTTATTTTCAATCATATTGCCTTGCTAATTCTTTTTATTTTGTTGTTTTTGGCTCCAAATAGATTGCAAGAGTTAACAATATTTATATCAGCAGTATTTTGGATTTTATTCAGCTTTTTTCTTATTTCAAATTCCACATCAAGACTTTATTTTGTAGATTTCAATAATGCTTTTATTAGGTTTTTGGTAATAGGATCATTTTTCTTATGCTCATATTATATTTTAGAGGCTAAAACTATATTTTCATTTTCAAACTATTTTTTATTTTTGGTATTTGTATTAAATGCAGCAATATCAGACAGTGCAGCATATTTATCAGGCACATATTTTGGAAAAACTCCATTATTTCCTGAGATCAGCCCTAACAAAACGCTTGAAGGTTTTGTAGGCGGCCTTTTGTTTAGTGCTTTATTTGGAGTTTTAATATTTATAGTCTCTGAGTCTACTCCACTAATAATTGTCCTAATGTTAGTTGGTTCTTTCTATGCATTTGTTGGGGACTATTTTTTTAGTTTTCTTAAAAGAAAATCTGGAATAAAAGATACTGGCAATTTGCTTCCTGGCCATGGAGGAATTTTAGATAGGATAGACTCACATTTGTCTTCAATACCAATACTTACATCAATATTAATTCTAGCTTTTTAATGAGAAACATACTTTTACTAGGAGGCACTGGAAGCGTTGGAAGTAGCTCTCTGCAAGTTATTCAAGAAAATAGAAATGAATTCTGCCTATACGGGATTTCTTTTGATAGGAATGTGGATAAAGCCTTTCAAATCATCAAAGAATTCTCTCCTAATTATGCCCATACAAATAATGAAGAGGCAGCAAAGAAATTAAATGAAAAGTGTAAGGATTTTGATACTCAGATTATTTTTGGCAAGAATGAATTACAAAATTTAATAATTAATGATGACATTGACATAATTATTTCAGCAATTTCTGGTTTTGCCGGGCTTGAGACAACCATTTCGGCTGCAAAGACTGGTAAAACAATTCTCCTTGCTAATAAAGAAAGCATTGTTGTTGCCGGCGACATTCTGATGCCATTGGCTAGTAGCTTTAATACCTTAATAATCCCTGTAGACAGCGAACATAATGCTATTCATCAATGCCTTGCTTCATGCAATGATCATAAGGATATTTCAAAAGTTATCATTACTGCTTCTGGAGGCCCTTTTTTGGGCAAATCAATTAATGATTTGGATGCAGTTACATTAGATCAAGCTTTGAATCACCCTAATTGGTCAATGGGATCAAAAATATCTATTGATTCTGCAACGCTGGTGAACAAGTGCTTGGAGTTAATTGAAGCAAGATACTTATTTAATTTGCACGAAAGCTTCTTTGACTTAGTAATTCATCCTCAAAGCATAATTCACTCAGTTGTAACTTACACTGATGGCTCAAGTATTGCTCATATGAGCAACCCAAACATGTCAGTACCTATTGCAAATGCATTATCAAATAATAGAAAAATACCAATTCAATTTAATCCAATGGATTTTAGTGATCTAAATCTTTCTTTCAAAGCATTCCCAAAAGATCGTCTTTTTTTAGAGAGAATGGCGCGTGATGTTTGCAATGAGGGCGGCCTAACAGGCACTATCTTTAATGCAGCTAATGAAGTTGCAGTCAGCTCATTTCTTAATGGGGATATTAAATTTTCAGACATATATTCTGTATTAAAACGAACTTTTGATATCAAAGAGATGTCTAAAAAAGTTGAGCTTGAATCAATATATGAAATGGATAAAGAAACACGCAAACGAGCAAAGAAGGTGATAGAATCACTTACTTAAAATTACTTAAATTATGTCAACTTTAATATACATATCATCATTCCTTGTCTTAATAGGAATACTGGTAACGATTCACGAATACGGCCACTTTATAGTTGCTAGGCTATGTAAAGTTCACGTCCAGACATTTTCATTAGGCATGGGCCCAATAATCTATAAGAGAAAAGATAAGCACGGAACAGAGTTTGCTTTATCGGCTCTTCCCTTGGGTGGATATGTGTCAATGATCACAAATAAACTGATTGAGGTTGAGCCTGAGATTAAAGAACAACTTACTAAAGAACAGCTTAAAAATACATTTGATTCAAAACCAAAATGGCAGCGAGCAGCCATAATGATTGCTGGACCACTTGCTAACTTCATTCTGTCAATTTTAGTGTTCTGCTTTATATTCATGAACACTATTGATCCAAACAATGTTGCGGTAATTAAAAACGTTGATAAATCAGCTTATATTCAGCCTGTAAGCAATATTGCTGTTGATGATCAATTGCTAGGAATTAACTCGCAGGTCATAACAGACCCAAAAGACTTTTCCTTAGAGCTTCTGTCCTACGCTGGTTTAACTGGCAAAATAGATCTTTTGTTAAAAAACAATGATTCGTCAGAAACTTATGTAGAGTCTATATATGTAGAAGATTTCCTTGATACCTCAGAGGCTCAAAAAGATCCTATGTCCGGTCTTGGGCTTGCAATTGAATATAGAAGCCTTCCTATTATTGGGGGCGTATCACAAGGCAGCGCGGCAGATTTGGCTGGTATTAACATTGGCGATCAGATTGTAGAAATAGGTGGTCAATCGATAAACTATATACAAGACATTAAAGGGCTTATAAAAGAAAACCCAGGAAAAGAGCTAGGGTTTGTTATTAAAAGAAATGGCGAAGAAATATACAAGTCAATCCTTATTGACTCGAATTTAAATCAAGAAGATGTCACCCAAGGCTCTCTTGGTGTTAACTTTGGCTCACAAAGAGGCTTTATTTCTTCTCTTAATAAAGCAGTTTACGAAACATATAATCTAAGTATAAAAACACTTTTGTTCATAGGTAAGATGCTCACAGGTAATATGGGAGCTGATAATCTTAGTGGTCCGATTGGGATTGCGCAAATGGCAGGTGATACTGCCAAGGCCGGAGTAATTCCATTTTTATACCTTATGGCGCTTTTGAGCATAAGCCTGGGCGTTCTAAACCTGTTACCTCTCCCAGTTTTAGACGGTGGCCAGTTAGTACTTTTAGGGGTAGAAGCTGTAAGAGGTAAACCTCTTCCAGAAAAAGTTGAAAATTATGTTTTTACTATTGGGGCAGTACTTGTTGGCATGTTGATGATTTTTGCTGTTTTTAATGATATTTCAAGGTATTTATAATTAAACATGAATAAGTTTAAGAGCATCCTTCTAACCTTTTTTTTAGCAACTCATCTGAATGCATTTGATGAGTTCTTAATAAGTGATATTAGAATTATCGGACTGCAAAGAGTCTCAACTGGTAGTATTTTCAATGTAATACCCATAAGTGTTGGCGATAGAATTGATAATGGAAAGTCCAGAGATATAGTAAAATCGCTTTTTTCAACAGAACAATTCGATGACATTCAAATAGGTAAAGAGGGAAATACTCTTGTCATTACCGTTGCTGAGAGACCCTCGATATCTGGAATTGAGATAACAGGCAACAAAGCAATCAAGACTGAGCAACTTATGGATAGCTTAGATGGTGTTGATGTCAGAGAAGGTGAAGTATACAAAAGATCAACTTTAGAAAAAGTTAAATCAGAACTCGTTAGGTCTTATGCCTCAAACGGAAGATATGGTGCCAATGTAGATATACAAGAAAATATAAGGCCACGAAATACGATTGAAATATCTATAGAGGTAGACGAGGGCAAAAGCGCCACCATTAAAAAAATAGATATTATTGGTAACGAAGTTTTTGCATCTGAGGATCTTTTGGATGGTTTTGAATTATCGGAAGGATCATTATTTAGCTTTTTATCAAATGATAACCAATACTCTAGGGAGAAACTTCAGGGTGATATTGAATCATTGGAATCATTTTACTTAGACAGAGGTTATTTAAAATTTTCTATCGAGTCTTCCCAAATTAGCCTATCTAGAGATAAGAAATCAATATTTATAAGTTTTAACATTTTTGAGGGCGATGAATATAAAATTTCAACCGTTAATGTAATAGGCGATCTTCCATTTGATGAAAACGCTTATTTACCAATTACTTCATCTCAAGAAGGGCAAATATATTCTCAGGGCCAAATAACAGCTATTGAAGAGTACTTTAAAAATATTCTAGGTAATCAGGGTTATGCATTTGCTGAAGTTACAGGTGTACCAGTGACTAATGATGAGGATAAAACTGTAGAGCTTACATATAACATCCTGCCAGGAAAGAGAACTTACACAAGAAAAATATTGTTTACTGGCAACGAAATAACACAAGATTATGTCTTGAGAAGAGAAATGAGACAGTTTGAAGGTGCATGGACATCAGATGACAATATCGAAGCTGGAAGAATAAGGTTAGAAAGACTTGGATTTTTTAAAGAAGTTGCTGTAGAAACCATTCCGGTTCCAGCGACAGATGACCAAATAGATGTTCTTTATTCTGTTGATGAAGAAAGCACAGGAAGTATTGGGGGTAATGTTGGGTATAGTGATTTTGGTCTTCAGCTGGGATTTAACTTGCAAGAGCAAAACTTCATGGGAACTGGAAATACTTTAAGTTTAGGAATAAATAAAAATATTTATAGTGAGATGTATAATTTTTCCTTTATGGATCCATATGCAACTGTTGATGGGGTAAGTGTTGGGTATAATTTATATTTCAGAGAAACGGATTACGGAGAGTACAACGTCGCAAATTACTTAACTAATTCTGCGGGCTTGGGCGTTCAATACAGTTATCCAATATCAGACACACAAAGACTCGGGCTTAACTTAACCTATGACCAAACAGATATAGATATTGGCACACTGCCAGCAAGAGAGATATACGATTTTGTAGCATCTGAAGGAAATTTATTTGATACGTTAAGTGCAAATCTTGTATGGTCAAGAGTTACTTTAAATAGAGGGCTTTTTCCAACTGATGGTTCATCTACAAGTGTAAGTTTGATGTCAACATTGCCATTTAGTGATTTAAATTATTACAGAGCAAGCATTCAGCAGAAGACATACCAGCCGTTAGGGTTTGCCAATCTTGTATTTGGTTTTAGTGGTGAACTTGGATACATGGACGCATATGGCGATACAAATGAAACACCATTCTTTCAAAATTTTTATGCTGGCGGCCCTAGATCATTAAGAGGATTTGAATCAAATACACTTGGACCTAGAAGTACACAAGCTCCATGTTATGAGTTTAATTATGCAGAGGGGTCTTGCCCAAATCTCATTGATACTGATGGTGATGAAATTTTAGATACTCCATATTACAATCCTTATGCAAATAGCACCTCTCGCTATTATGATGCCCCAATTGGTGGAAATGTTAAGGTTGAAGGAAGCTTTCAACTTATATTTAGGTTACCGTTTATAGAGGATCAGAGATCAATGCGTTCCGCATTCTTCTTCGATTTTGGTAATGTCTTCTCAGATAACTGCAAAGAATATCAATATAACTGTTCTGAGCCTGATATAGACGAGTTAAGATATTCATATGGCGTAGGTGTAACATGGATAACAAGCTTTGGACCGATGAGTTTTGCAATTGCTAAACCTACTAATGCTGGTCCACAAGAAAGAACCGAAGAATTTCAATTTACTGTAGGAAATGTTTTTTAATTGAGTATTTTTCAAGAGTTTTAATATAAAATATAGAATTCCAATAAGGGGTAGACATGACTAACAAATTTAAATTTAACTTAGTAGTACTTTCTGTGCTATTTTTGGCACTTCCAGCTATATCGGCAAATGGTGTTGCTGTTATAGATATGAGAACTGCTGTTTTATCAACACAGGCAGCTCAAGATGCATTTAAGGCTCTCGAAGAGGATGCTGATTATGCTGCTAATCTTGAAGAAGCTAGATCAATACAAGCAGAAAGACAGACGCTTGCAGAGAACCTTCAAAAAGATGCTGAAACTCTTTCGCAAGCTGAGATTGCTGAGGCACAAAGAGATATTCAAGAGAAAACTAAAGATTTAGAATTTCTTGCAAGTAAAGTTCAGGCAGCTCAGGAAGAGACAGCTCAAAGAGTGTTCGCTGAAAGCGGCCCAGCAATGCAAAAAATCATTGGAGAGCTTATAGCCGCAAAGCAAATAACAGTTTTACTTGCAAAAAATGAAACATTACTTTTTAGCGACCCTTCATTAGATTTAACTGATGATGTCACATCTATGCTAGATGTTGCTGCAAATGAGCCCGCTTCTAGCGAGTAGTGACCAGCAGTAAAAGTTACTCACTATTAGAGCTATCAAAGCTCTTAGAAACTACATTAATCGGCGATGGTAATGCTATCGTCGATAATTTAAAAACCATACAGGATGCAAACGATAGCTCTCTATCTTTTGTAGCTAACCAAAAATACTCTAAATATCTTTCATCTTCAAAAGCTCTAGCTTTTATAGTTCATCCAAATACTATTGATGGCATTGATGAGGGTAACTACCTAGTTACTGATGATCCATATTTGGCTTTCGCTAAAGCAAGTTCGCTATTTAGTTCAAATTTGATAAAGCAAAATATAGGTAGCGTTCATCCTACAGCAACAGTATTTCCTGAAACCAACCTTGGTAAAAATGTTGTAATAGGGCCAAATGTATATATTGGGCCTAACTGTTCAATTGGAGATTTCTCATCTATTAGAGCAAACTCATCTCTTGTTTCTGATGTTCAAGTTGGTAGTAATACTCATGTGCATAATGGAGCTGTTCTTGGTTCTGACGGGTTTGGATATGCGCCTTCAAAAGATGGTTATATCAAGATTGAGCAGCTTGGCAGTTTAATCATTGGATCAGATGTTGAAATAGGTGCAGGCTGCACTATTGACAGAGGCGCATTGGGTGATACCCATATTAATGACGGGGTAAAATTAGATAATCAGGTCCATATTGCTCACAATGTAGAGCTTGGTAGTCATTCTGCAATTGCTGCATGTTGCGCTATTGCCGGATCAACAGTTATTGGTAAAAATTTTAAAATGGGGGGTCTCTCTGGGGTATTAGGGCATCTCAATATTGCAGACAATGTTACTGTTGGAGCGCATACATTAATTACGAAAAGTATTAAAGAAAGTGGTGAATATATAGGTATAATGCCGGCACAAAAACCAAAAGATTGGGCAAAGTCTTCAATCTTTATTAAAAGAAGGAAGTAAAAATGTCGCAACCTAGTGAAGAGGTTTTAAAATATCTGCCTCATAGAGAACCGTTCTTATTTGTTGATGAGATAGTTGAAGTTGATGAGGGAAATTCAATTCATGCTATCAAAAATGTTCTTCCAACAGAAGATTATTTAAGAGGTCATTTTCCCGGAAATCCAATAATGCCAGGAGTTATTATTATAGAGGCTTTAGCTCAAGCATCTGGTATTTTAGGCTTCAAGACTATGGGTAAAACACCTGAAGAGGGCTCTTTGTATGTATTTGCTGGTGTTGATAATGTAAGATTTAGAAAGAGAGTAAGACCAGGAGACACCTTGCACTTATTTAGTACAGTTAAAAATGTTAAAAGAGGTATTTGGAAATTTGAAGTAAGGGCTGAAGTTGAAGGTGAATTAGCGTGCTCTGCAACGATCATGTGTGCAGATAGACCAGCATAATGAGTATTCACTCCTCTGCTATAATTCATCCTGACTCGATTATTGACGAAAGCTCGGTTATTGGGCCTTTCTGCATTATTGGAAAAGGTGTAAATATAGGTCCTAAATGCAAACTTCATTCAAATGTAATTATAAAAGGACCAACATCAATAGGTGAAGGAAACATTTTTTACCAGTTCTCTTCCATTGGAGAGGATACTCCTGACAAAAAATTCAAAGGCGAAGACACCAAGCTTATTATTGGAAAAAATAATATATTTAGAGAGGGAGTCACAATACATAGAGGCACGATACAAGATAACGGCACAACACAAATAGGCAGTGACAATTTAATCATGGCATATGCCCATATCGCTCATGACTGCGTGATTGGTAACAACAATACTTTTGCAAATAACTCTGGTTTAGCCGGACATGTAAAGGTTGGAAATAATGTGACCCTTGGTGGTTATACTCTTATTCATCAGTTCTGTAATATAGGAGATTGTTCATTTACTGGAATGAATACAACGATCACAATGGACTTACCTGCTTATGTCAAAGCTGCCTCTCATCCTGCAAGAGTAGTAGGCTTAAATACAGTAGGCCTATCAAGAAACGGCATCAGTGAGGAGTCAATCTCTCATCTTAAAAAAGCATATAAGCTTTTATATCGCAAATCATTGAAATTAGAGGAAGCTTTATTAAAAATTGAAGAACTTAATAATAAATATAAAGACAAGCATTTATTAAGCTTTATTAATTCTGTAAAAATATCTTCTAGAGGGATCACTAGATAGGTGATCCAAGAAAAGTCTACATTAAAAATAGGTGTTGTAGCCGGAGAACATTCCGGCGACATTTTGGGGTATAACCTCATCAAGGAAATCGTTAAAGAAAATAATTTTGAATTGTTTGGAGTTGGCGGCCCCAAGATAGAATCATTAGGGCTGAATTCACTTTTTGATTTCAAAGAACTCCAGGTAATGGGTATCGTAGATCCTATATTAAATTTAAAAAAGCTTATGAGTTACAGGAACAATTTAATTTCTTTATTTAATGATAAGGAAATAGATTTTTTCATTGGTATTGATTCTCCAGATTTTAATATAGGTATTCATAAAGCTCTCAAACCAATAAAAACTTGTAAAAATATTCAATTAGTAAGCCCATCAGTATGGGGTTGGAGACAAGGAAGAATAAAAAAAATTGAAAAGTTTATAGATCATACTGTTTGTCTCTTTAATTTTGAGCATGATTTCTATAGAGAAAGAGGCTTAAATAGCTCTCATCTAGGACACCCTTTTTCTGAGCTTATTACAGGAAATAAAGAGGATATTATAAAAAAATATTCACTAGATGAAGATAGATCTTTTATATCAATTCTCCCAGGCAGCAGAAATTCAGAAATTTTAAATATGATGCCTACTTACAAAGACTTTATGGAGTTGTATTACAAAAATAATAATAATGCATTCTTTTTAATCCCAACCGCTGATGAATCTAGCATGCTTGATATTAAACAACATCTTAAAAATATTAAGGCTCCATTCTTAATTAGCCAAGGAGCTACACAAGACTTCTTATCAATTTCAAAAAAATCAATTATCACATCTGGAACAGCCTCTCTTGAGGCCGCAGTCCTAAATGCATCACCAATCATTTGTTATAAAACTAATTTTATCAACTACGCAATTATTTCTAGAATGCTAAAAGTTGACTATATAGGACTACCCAATCTCTTGCTAAGCAAACTTGCATATCCAGAATTAATTCAGAGCAAATGTTCTGCAAAAGAGATAAATCTTGCAATGGAAAGCCATAATAAAGGTTCATTTTCAGATGAAATTAAAGCCACTCTTAAAGGACAAGGTTTTCACTCTGTAGCTCAAGAAATCTTAAGCTTGTCTTGAAAGAACTTATAGCTGGTGTTGATGAGGTCGGAAGGGGTTGTTTGGCTGGACCCGTTATTGCTGCTGCTGTAATTTTAAAAACTCCAATTGATGGCTTAAATGACTCTAAAAAAATATCAAAAAATAAAAGAGAGTTGCTAAGTTCTCTGATTATGGAGAATTCTTTTTTTGCATTTGGATCTGCCTCACATAAAGAAATTGATGAAATTAATATTCATAATGCATCTTTATTGGCAATGAAAAGAGCTATACTGAATTTAAATTTTAAACCAAATAAAGTCTTGGTTGATGGGCTCTATCTTCCAGATGTAGAATTTAAAAAAGACGCTATTGTAGGCGGAGATGCAATAATAAGTGAAATAAGCGCTGCTTCAATTATTGCTAAAGTTTATAGAGACAATTTGATGCTTGATTTCGACAAAAAATATCCTATTTATGAGTTTTATAAACATAAAGGCTATCCAACTAAATTACACAAAGAAATGCTAAAAATTCATGGTTCGTGCCTTATACATAGAAAATCTTTTAAGGGCGTGAGTTAGGAAATGAATAAAACTTTTTCTCATCTGCGAGTTTCGTCAGAATTTAGCATAACTCAAGGGCTTTTAACTATAGACCAGATAGTAGATCAAGCTAAGAAATATTCAATACCATCTGTTGCACTTACAGATAATTTAAATATGTTCGGTTTGGTAAAATTTTTTAATAAATCTGAATCAGCAGGTATTAAGCCAATATCAGGAGCATCTCTAAGAGTAATTTTTGACGGAGATGAGATGCCTCATGAACTCCTCTGTTTAGCAAAGACAAATAAGGGCCACATCAGTTTGATGAAAATTATTTCACAAGCTCATAATAATTATAATTATTCTTCTCCGATTATAACTTTCAATGAATTATGTGAAATAAAGGATGATTTAATAGTAATTTCTGGTGGAAAATCCAGTCACCTATTTGAGCTAATGAACCTTGGTAGGGCAGAGGAAGTCGAAGATAGAATAGATAAATTTTTAAAAAATTTTAAAGATGATTTTGTCATAGAAATTCAAAATACTAAAAGACAAAATGAAATTGAATATATTAAGAATATTCTTCCAATAGCCTCTAATAAAGGCATCCCAGTCATAGCTACAAATGATGTGCTGTTTGCAAATAAAGAAGATTATGATATTCATGAAACCAAAGTGTGTATAAATACCGGAAGAACTCTAAATGATCCGAATAGAAAGAAAGTATTCTCATCTGAGCAGTATTTTAAATCACCCGATGAAATGTATGACCTATTTGACAACATTAATGAGGTTGTAACAAATACAAATGAGATAGCAAAGCGCTGTAATGTATCTATTGATACAAAAGAATACTTCCTTCCAGAATATCCTGTACCAAAAGAGCATAATTTTGATTCTTTCCTCAACGAATTAGCATTCAAAAGCCTTAATGTCTTTATTAAAGATTTTGAAGAAGATAAAAAAGATAATTACATTAAAAGACTTGAATACGAGCTCGAACAAATCAAAGTAATGGGTTTCTCAAGTTATTTTTTAATTGTTTATGATTTTATTGAATGGTCAAAAAACAATGAGGTTCCTGTAGGCCCTGGAAGGGGATCTGGAGCAGGCTCACTAGTAGCATTTGCAATTGGCATTACTGCTCTTGATCCAATTGAGCATGGACTCTTATTTGAAAGATTTTTAAATCCTGAAAGGCTTTCAATGCCAGATTTTGATATTGATTTCTGTATGGAGAAAAGAGACAAGGTTATTGACTATGTTGGTAAAAAGTATGGAGCAGGGGCTGTTTCACAAATAGCTACATTTGGGACTATGGCAGCAAGAGCAGTTGTTAGAGACGTCGCTAGAGCTCTTGGCAGACCATATGCTCTTGGAGATAGAATATCAAAAATGATACCTTTTGCCCCGGGCATGACCTTAGACAGAGCAAGGAAAGAGCAACCTATATTTGATCAAAGCATTAAAGATGATCCAGAAGTGAAAGAGGTTGTGGACCTAGCATATAAGCTTGAGGGTATAGCTAGGAATGTTGGTAAGCATGCAGGAGGTGTTGTAATTGCTCCTGGAAGTATTTCTGATTTCTGTCCAATCTATAATGATCGACAGTCCCAATCTGTTATGACTCAATTTGATAAGGATGATGTAGAAAAAATTGGTCTAGTAAAGTTTGATTTCTTAGGGTTAAGAACTTTGACTGTAATTGACAGAGCCTTAAAATCTATCAACATTGATGATAAACCTAAGGTAGATCTTGAAAAGATTCCTTTAAATGACCCAAAAGTTTTTGATCTATTAAGCTCTGGTAAGACAATGGCAGTCTTTCAATTAGAGTCATCAGGTATGAGAGATCTTATTAAAAGATTAAAACCAACTAGATTTGAAGAAATTGTAGCACTCTTAGCTCTTTATAGACCTGGGCCATTAGATTCTGGTATGCATGATCAATTTGTAGATAGAAAGCATGGCAAGTCGCCAGTTACTTACCCCCATGAATTACTTGAACCAGTTCTGTCTGAAACATATGGTGTTATTTTATATCAAGAACAGGTAATGGAAGCTGCAAGAGTTCTAGCAGATTTCTCTCTTGGAGAGGCTGATATTCTAAGAAGAGCCATGGGCAAGAAAAAAGTCGAAGAAATGGAGCAACAACGAAAATACTTTAAACAGGGCTGTGAAAAAAATGATATAAAAGCCTCTGTTGCTGAAAAAATATTTGATTTAATAGAGAAATTTGCAGGTTATGGTTTTAATAAATCGCATTCAGCTGCTTATGCACTAATTTCATATCAGACTGCATATTTAAAAACTTATTACCCAGAGCATTTTATGGCAGCAGTTTTGTCCACAGAACTTGGTAATACTGATAAGATTTACTCACTAATTCAAGAGTGCAAAAGAATGGATATTGGTGTCTTGAACCCTGATATTTTATCCAGTAATAAAAGATTCGTTGTTAATAATGACATGAATATTGAATATGGTCTGGGCGCTATAAAGGGAGTTGCAGATTCTTTTATTAAACATGTTTGTGCAAAAAGAGAAACAACTAGCTTTAAAGATTTATGGGATTTTTCTAAGAAAGTTGACATTAAGCTTGGTGGTAAAAAGTCATTAGAAGCATTATCTCAATCTGGAGCATTTGATAAAATTGCTCCATCCAGGAGCATTGCAATAAGAAGTGTTGTTGATATGTTAAAAGATGGCTCCAAGAACTCTACAGGCAATACGATGCGATCTGGAGATCTGTTTGCAAATACAAATCATGAATTTGATCCTTATGAAAAATATTCAAAAATTGAAGAGTTTGGCCTAAGTGAGCTTCTTACACTTGAAAAAAAATCACTAGGCTATTATTTATCTGGCCATCCTGTGGATGCAATCAATAAACAGGTGAGTATTCTGAGGTCTTCTCAAATTGGTGCGTTGAATATTGATTCTAAGAAAGGCTCTTTAGTAGCATTAATTAATTCTTCAAGACAGATTAGAGACAGATCAGGCAAGCCACTTACTTTTATAAATTTTGATGATGGTACTGGAACTATGGATGGGGTTATTTCTAGCGATGTCCTAGAAAATTGCCATAATATTCTTAAAGAAGGTGAAATTCTCGTAATTAAAGGCTCGATTGAGCTAGATGATTACAGATCAAAAGAGATAGGGGTCTCATCTTTTAGAATGCGAGTTAAAGAGGTGAAGGGTATAGATAGCGAACTGCAGAATAAATTAAAAACTTTAACCATTGATCTGAGAGAGTCTAAAATTAACAGTTTAGAAGATGTATCAAAAACTATTTATGATATTGATTCAGATTTTTGGGAAGAAGCTTCAGGATGTAAAATTAATATTAAAGTAATAAGTAACAATTCGGAAGCTATAATAGAACTAGGCGATAGTTTTAATTTTCTTCCTGATTTGCAGAAAGTAAATAAGATAATTGATATATTTGGTTCTAATGCTATTAGTTTGAGTAAACAAAAATGAATAATATTAAACAAGAAGATACAAATAAATATGAACAAACTTTTAACGAAAGAGATCAAAAATTTCTTGAGTTTGAAAAACCTATTCAAGAAGTATCAGAAAAAATTAGCGCACTAAAGCTTGCTGATATTGGGAACCCAGCAATCAAGTCTCAAATTGAATCTCTTGAAAAGGATAGGGAGCAGTTAATTAAAAAGATATATTCAAAACTTACAACATGGGAAACAGTTCAAGTGGCAAGACATCCCCAAAGACCGCATACCCTGGATTTTATTAAAAGAATTTTTACAGATTTTGATGAACTCCATGGAGATAGGCAGTTTGCAGATGACGCCTCAATTGTTGGAGGGCTGGCATATTTAAATGATAAACCTGTAATGATTATAGGTCATGAGAAAGGAAGAGATACTGAAGAAAAAGTTCGAAGAAATTTTGGAATGCCGCAACCAGAAGGTTACAGAAAAGCCAAGAGACTCATGAGGTTAGCTGAGCAATTCTCAATGCCTATAATAACTTTTATAGATACTGCAGGGGCATATCCTGGAATAGAAGGTGAGGAAAGAGGTCAGAGTGAAGCAATTGCAAGGAACTTAGCGGTTATGTCTGAGTTGAAAACTCCAATTTTAGTTGTTGTAACAGGTGAGGGCGGTTCCGGCGGGGCGCTTGCAATCAGTGTGGGCGATCATTTGTCTATGTTGGAATATGCAACCTATTCAGTCGCATCTCCTGAAGCATGCGCGTCTATTATTTGGAGATCTTCTGACGAGGCTGAGAAAGCAGCAGAGTCTATGAAAGTATCAGCCAGTGAGCTTAAAAAAATTAATATTATAGATGAGATTATCCAAGAGCCGCTTGGTGGAGCACACAGGAACTATGATCTTACATCAGAGATTATAAAAAAATCTTTAGTTAAAAACTTAACTAGTTTACAAAAGCTCTCAAATGAAAAGCTTATCGAAAGAAGGTATCAAAGGCTGTTAAAAATTGGCACATAGAAATGCAGGATATTTCACCTTTACTAAGTAAAGTAAATTTAAACAAAAAGGTATTTATTGCTTATAGCGGAGGAGTCGATTCCACAGTCCTTCTTCATGCTTTTTATGAACTATCAAAAGTTAATAAAATTAATTTAGAAGCAATTCATGTTAATCATAATCTGAATACACAAAGTAAATTATGGGAAGCTCATTGCAAAAATTTTTGCAATAAAAGAGCCATTAAGCTCCATACTGCATCAGTCAAAATAACTAAGAAAGGTAGCGGCATGGAGTCCGCGGCAAGAAATGAAAGATATCAAATATTTCAAAATATTATTTCTAATGAAGGGCAAGTATTGACTGCCCACCACCAAGATGATGTTGCCGAAACAATATTATTTAGATTGTTTAGAGGTACTGGTATTGATGGAATTAGAGGCCTCCAGGAAAAGAGAAAGTTAGGAAATGGTGTTTTAATAAGACCACTTCTTTCATTTAATAAAAAAGAACTAGAAGAGTACGCAACGTTAAATAAGTTAGAGTGTATAGAAGATCTTTCAAATCACACCAATGAGCAGGATAGAAACTTTATCAGAAATGAACTACTTCCTCTCATAGATAGTCGTTGGAAAAAAGTTGCAAATAGAATTAATACTACTGCAAGTTCAATTGATACAAAGCTAGGTATTTTCAATGATTTATTTTATTCAACCTATGGAAGCCTTATTTCTGATTCCATACCTATTGATGGAATTAGAGCAGTTGAAAGAGAGGTAGCTGTAGAGATTCTTCGAGCCTCTATCAGGAAAAATGATATAGCAATGCCCAGCAGAAAAGTTATAGAAGAGATATTAAAAACCTTTTTATTATCAAGACCAGGCCCAAAATCAATTGTTAGTTGGAGCAGGTCTGATAAGGATCAACCGGGCGGCTATATTACTTATAAAAATAAAACTATTCATATTCACAAGAGTTAAACTAGAAGTAACTAAAACGGGAATTAAAAATGAACTTTGAAACATTAGAACTTATAAAATCAAATAATATTGCTACCATAAAATTAAACAGACCAAATGTATTAAATGCTTTCAATGAGCAATTAATGTGGGATCTGCAGGAAGCTACCTCGCAAGTTGGTGCAGACAAAGAGATAAGAGTCTTAATTATTACAGGAAATGGTAAAGGTTTTTCAGCTGGAGCAGATCTTGGAGAAAGATCAGCTAGCTGGAGCAGTTCAAAGGATGCGCTTGAAAGAGGTTATAAGCCAATATTTCAAAATGTTATTCATATGGAAAAACCTGTTATTGCTTCTATAAATGGTCCAGCTGCAGGAATAGGGGCTGCCTTGGCCCTTGCATGTGATTTAAGGGTAATGTCTAAAAATGCATATATTATGTCAGTCTTTAGCAATATAGCTCTTGTACCTGATGGCGGTCTTTCATGGACTCTTCCTAAATTTATGGGTTACGGCAAAGCGTACGAGTATGCTATTGAAGCAAAGAAAATTTTCTCTGATGAGTGCTTGCAGTTCGGCATAGCTAACAAAGTTGTTTCAGAGGAAGAGCTGGAAGAATATAGTGAAAAATGGGCCATAAATCTAGCAAAAAGATCACCTCAATCATTAATACATACAAAAAAATTAATGAGAGAGTCACTTAGCAATAGTTACTGGGATGCGTATGACTCAGAAGGCGATATTCAAACAACATTAACTGGCAGTTCAGAAAATCGTGAAGCCGTAAAAGCTTTCTTTGAGAAAAGAGAGCCTAATTTTGATTAAGAATTTTACTTAAACCCACAGTTATGGCCTCAAAAGATGCCCTTGTTGTATTTGAGTTTATTCCTACACCCCAGCTAGTCTTGCCATTACTCTCTAGTTCTATGTATGCAGCTGCTTTTGCATCTGAACCTGAAGATATAGCAGACTGATTGTAGTCTGAGACCTTAAGTTTTATATTTTGGCTTGCCAAAGCATTTATAAACGAGTCAATAGGACCATTTCCTGCTCCTTCCATCTCAATTTCTTTATTATTTAAAAGCATCTTAATTGATAAGTTATGATTACTTCCAGTCGTAGAAGATCTATGATCTAAATAAGCATATCCTTGCTTTGGTCGCATAAACTCCTGATCAAAAATATCCCAAATTTCTGAAGTCATAATTTCTTTTCCAGATTCATCAGCCAATCTTTGAATTTTTTGACTCATGCTAATCTGAAGTCTTCTAGGAAGTGAGACCCCATGATCTTTTTCCAGCAGAAATGCAACTCCACCTTTTCCAGATTGAGAGTTAATCCTAACAACTGCTTCATAGCTCCTTCCAAGATCTGCAGGGTCAATAGGTAGATATGGCACTTCCCAGTTATATTGATTGGTTTCTTTCATGGCTTTAAAGCCTTTCTTAATAGCATCTTGATGAGAGCCGGAAAATGCAGTGAAAACTAGGTCACCTGCATAAGGGTGTCTTGGATGAACAGGAAGCTGATTGCAGTATTCAGCTTCTCTCATTACAGAATTTATATTAGAAAAGTCTAATCTAGGGTCTATGCCCTGAGTAAGCATATTAAGAGCCAGTGTTACTATATCTACATTACCAGTCCTTTCACCATTCCCAAAAAGGGTACCCTCTACTCTGTCAGCTCCAGCCATTAAACCAAATTCAGCGGCTGCAACAGCAGTTCCTCTATCATTATGTGGATGTAAACTTAGGCAAATATGTTCTCTATTTTTAAGGTTTTTATGCATCCACTCTATCTGATCACCATAAATATTGGCAGAAGACATCTCAACTGTAGCAGGAAGGTTAATAATGATTTTATTATCATTAATACCCTTAAGAGTTTCAACAACCTCATCACAAACTTCGGCTGCATAATCTAACTCAGTGCCCGTAAAGCTCTCAGGGGAGTATTCAAAACTCCAGTCTGTATCTGGATTTTTCAGAGCAAGATCTTTTATTTGCTTTGCTCCTTTTAGGGCTATCTGTTTAATACCTTCTTTGTCTTGATTAAATACAACTCTTCTTTGAAGAGTTGAAGTTGAGTTATAAAAATGCACAACAGCCTTTGATGCTCCCTTTAAAGATTCAAATGTTTTTTCGATAAGCTCGCTACGAGATTGGGTTAAAACCTGAATATTTACATCACTAGGTATTTTTTTATTTTCAATAAGACTCCTTACAAAGTTAAAATCCGTATCTGAAGCAGATGGGAAGCCTACCTCTATCTCCTTGAATCCTATTTTGCATAATAGTTCAAACATTCTATTCTTTCTTTCTGGTCCCATCGGCTCAATGAGTGCCTGATTGCCGTCCCTAAGATCTACCGAACACCATGAAGGAGCCGATTCAATAATTTTTGATGGCCACTCTCTATTATCAATTTTAATAGAACTAAAAGGCTTATATTTCTTGTGTGGATTGTCCATTTTTTATTAGTAAATGTTAATATTTATGTATCTATGATAACTGCATCTGTAAAAACTAACCTTATATTAAAAGAGCTTGGTATTACAAGATTTTCTTCAAGATCTGCAGTAAAAAAATCTAGTATCAATCCCATATATGCATATAAAATTCAAAATGTGACCGTTTTACTGAATAAGCTTTTTGAAGAATATGAAAATGCTAAGAAAGAATTAATTGTGGCGATAATGAGCTCAACAACTCTTACAAATGGAGAGTCTTCTGGTCAGTCTAGTTTAATTGATTCAGTGGGAATGCTAGACGACATAATCGACATAAACTCTAAATTAATTATTAATTTTACAAGTAGTAAAATTAAGGTAGCTACAAAAATTCAAGTCATAAACTCAGACAGTATCGATGAATTAACTGCTGAAACTCAAAAAAAGAAACAGTTATGGGCTTCAATTAAAAAAATACTCAACCTTTGAATGTTCAAAGTTACAAGTCTTAAAGAAAAGGATCTAAAAGAGTCATATGAAATTGAGAAGCTAACAAATCCAACACCTTGGACTTACACAAATTTTAAATCCTCTTTTGAGGTTGGCCACTTTGGCTTAATTTGCACGCATAAAAATGATATTGCAGGTTTTGCTATCTACTCTCCAATTAAACCCGAAGCACATCTTTTAAATATAGCTGTTTCACAAAAATTTCAAAAAAAGGGTGCTGGATCTATATTGCTAAATACAATTATTAATCAATGCAAGGTAATGGATATCAAGAATATATATCTTGAAGTAAGAATAAGTAATACTAAAGCCATTCTATTTTATGAAAAATTTGGCTTTACTAGAGATGCAATTAGAGAGAATTATTACACTGGTGAGCAAAAAGAAGACGCTCTTTTGATGTCAAAAATTCTACCCTAGCAGTTTACTGATTTTCTTTTCGATCTTGTTAGGTTTGGTAGAGGCTAAAAATCTTTTTACAACTTCACCATCTCCGTTGACTAGAAATTTTGCAAAATTCCATTCAATTGGCTTATAGCCTAAGAATCCACGCTTAGAATCTTTTAAAAAAGTATATAAAGGATCTTCATTGGGACCATTTACATCAATTTTATTAAAAAGAGGGAAGGTTACATTATATTTTTCGGTACAGAAAAATTT
>JAQWXQ010000111.1 GCA_029254395.1 SAR86 cluster bacterium
ACAAAGCTAGATGATTCATGGTTGTTATACTCTGGAACAAAAAGCTGGTTTGGCTTTGATTGAATCGGAGTCTTGGCTCCATCATCCTCAAATTTATTCTTGTATAAGGATTTATAAAGGCCATCAAGCTCTATAAGCTCATCATGCGTCCCTGTCTCAGCAATCATGCCTTCGTCTAAAACAATAATTTTTGATGCGTTTTCAATAGTAGATAATCTATGTGCAATAACAATAGTGGTTCTGTTTGTTATCAATTTTTCAAGAGCCTCCTGAACAACTAGCTCAGACTCACTATCCAGTGCAGAAGTTGCCTCATCTAAAATAATGATAGGTGAATCTTTATAAAATGCCCTTGCAATAGCAAGTCTCTGCCTTTGCCCCCCAGACAGAAGAACGCCATCATCACCTATCTCAGATTCAAAATTTTCAGGAAGATTATCAATAAATTCAGAGCACCCTGCTAGCTTTGCTGAAGATATGAGCTTGTCTCTATCAATCTCAACATCACCATAAGCTATATTTTTGGCAATGGTGTCATTGAATAGTGTAGGAGACTGATTAACTATCGAAATTGAATCTCTTAGATGTGTTAATGAGTAATTCTTGATTGATACGCCATCAATCATAATTTCACCCGATGAATTTTCATAAAATCGAGGTATTAAATTGGCGATGGTAGATTTACCTGAACCTGATCGACCAACGATGGCAACTGTATCGTGCTTGTTTATATGAAAGCTAATATTCGAGAGAATCTGACCACCGGTATTATAAGAAAATGAAACATCATTAAAGTCTATAACTCCGTCTAGCTTAGTATTTACATCGCCTGAATTATTTTCATTCGCCTCATCTAACTGCTCAAATATTTCATTGGCAGCAGCAAGGCCTTTTTGCACAATAATATTTATATTTGATAATTGTCTTACAGGTTTAGCCATAAGACCGGCTGCAGTAAAGAATGCTACAAAGGTCTCTGCATCTAAGCTGATGCCTAGCTGTGAACCCAGAGCAAAATATGCAACAAGTGAAAGAGATACTGATACTAGAATTTGGATAATCGGTGTTGCTAAATTCCCAGTAGCCTCTAATTTAAGATTTTGATTTTTATTTGATGAATTGGCCTCTAAGAATCTTTTATTCTCATAATCCTGAGCATTGAAAGATTTAATCTCTAAATGACCATCAACAGCCTCTGAAGCTATATGGGTAACATCACCCATAGCAGTTTGTATTTTTTTAGCAAGCTTCTTTAGGCGCTTACCTGCTATAAAAACAATTAGAGCTATAAGAGGAATAGTAACAATTAGCAATAAAGTTAATTTAAAATTAAGGTAAGACATGTAAGCAAACAAGCCAATAAGCAGAAAACCTTCCCTTACAAATGTTTTTACTGCGCTGGAGGCAGCTGCTGAAACTTGGGTAGTTGTAAATGTAATTCTATTTATCAACTGACCTGATTGATTTGAATCAAAGTATGATTTAGGTAAGTCGTGTAGCTTTTGAAATAATTCTGCTCTCATGTCGTGAACAATTCCAAAACCAACCCTAGACATAAAATAGTTGCCTATAAAGAAACCAAGACCTCTACCAAAGGCAATGCCAATAAGAGATAAAGCAAGAAGTGTGTGAAGACCTGATTCTTCATCATTAATAAAACTAATAATCCTTCTAATCCACTCAACAGCAGCAATATCTGCAAATGCAAAAATAATAAATCCAAAGACACTTATTAAGAACGACCACTTGTACCTAAATGTATAAGAAAGTAATCTTTTGAAGCTATTTTTCTTTTTCATAATCTTATTGTTCTAATCTGAACCTCTGAATAGCCATTTTTATTTAATATATCCATTAATTCAACAACCCATTGATGATATGCATTCTCTTCAGCGCTAAGTATAACTTTATCAAATCTACTATCTAAACTAAATACAAGCTCATTTATCAATTCTCTATCAGATATTGGGGCAGTAATTCCATTAATCAAAACCGTACCATCTGAAAGTATAGATACTTCATTTTGTTCTTTAGAAGTACTTGATGAAAATGACTCGGTTTTAGGTAACTCTAAAGAAAGGAACTGTGAATCACCAACCTTAGATGTGACTACGAAAAATATAACTAGAAGAAAAACAATATCTATAAGAGGTGTAATCTCAATTGAAAAATTAGATTCATTTGACTTTATAAACTTCATTATTTGTTAATAACATCAATAAAATCAGACACTTCTGCTTGAAGGTTTATTAAAAGATGAGAAATTTTTTGTTCAAAATACTTGTGCATTACAAGACCAGGAACAGCTATAAAAAGACCGAAAGCTGTCGTTATGAGAGCTTGAGAAATACCTTCAGCTAAGACGTCAGGATTAGCGCCCGTTACCTCAGAGAGGCCAGTAAAGGCTGTTATCATGCCAACAACAGTTCCCAGTAGTCCTAAAAGAGGGCTAATTGTAGCCAATGTTCCTAGCATGGTTAAATTTCTATCTAGAAGATGTTTGACTTCTGAGGCTTTTTCCTCAATTTTAGACTCAAGATTTTCTCTTTGAAGGTCTTTATATTTTATACAATTTATTAAAAGATACCCTAAGGATGAAAGTTGTGAAATCTCTTCAGACTGTCTTTGATTTAACAGGTTTTTATTATATAGATTGATAATTTGGTTTTTGAGGCCATTCGGTGATACAAGTCTAAGCTGAAGAAACCATAATCTTTCAATAGATATTGAGATGATTAATACAGAACAAGCTAAAAGTGGCCACATAAAGGCACCACCAGCAATAATAAATTCACTCATAACTCTAAAAGCCCTCTGTTATCTAAATAATACTTTCTGTCTAGAATATTCACAAAATCATTATCGTGAGTAGCCACAATTAATGCAACACCATTATTTTTAGATAATTCCAATACTAAGTTTTGGATATTCGAGGCATTCTTTTTATCTAGATTCCCAGTTGGTTCATCTAAAAATATATAATCAGGCTTGTTGATCATAGCTCTAGCCACTGCAACTCTTTGTTTTTCACCGCCAGAAAGCTTCCACGGCAAATGATTCAATCTTTCAATCAAACCAATAGATTTTGCTAGATCACGAACTTTTATATCTAAATTTACTAAATCACCCTTTAATTGAAGAGGTAAAGCAATATTTTCATATACAGTCAAATCTTCTAATAAATGGTGGTGTTGATAAACAAATCCAAAATTATTTAATCTTATTTGAGATTTCTTATTAGTGCTTAAATGGCCTACTGCTTTTCCGTTTAACTCAACCGTTCCAGAGGACTGTTTGTCCAATAAAGCCAATATTTGTAACAAGGTAGACTTTCCTGATCCAGATTGCCCAGATATAGCTACTGAATCGCCTTTATTTATCAATAAATTAAGATTTCTTAATACCTCAATGTTATGCCCATCAATTGAATAAGTTTTTGAAATACTTGTGGCTTTTAAACTATTCATGCCTAAGAATCTCGATCGGATCCAGTCTATTCACTCTTAGCGCTGGAATTAAAGAAGAAATAAGGCTGAATATGAATGACAGTAAACATATAAAAAATATTTGATTAAAATCTAAATGGTATGGAAAATAATTAATAAAATAGGCATCTAGCATTCCACGACTAGTTAATGACTCCAAAAAATTTACAAATGAATCTAAATTAACTGTAATTAGAATACCAAAAAAAAGACCGGAAATTATTCCTATAGCACTAACAAGAATGCCCTGATACAGGAATATTTTTACCAATTGATGATTGCTAGCTCCCATTGTTTTGAGAATACCAATTTCACGCTCTTTAGATTTGACTGTCATGATAATAGTAGACAGCACAAGAATTGAGGCAACTCCAATAATTAGAAATAGCATTAAGCTAATTAATAATTTTTCAAACTTAATAGCTTCAAATAATGTTCCATGAGTTGTTTTCCAAGTTATTATTTCAAAAAAATTATTATCTAATAATTCACCATCTATTGAATTTATAACATCTCTAGCAATAAGATCAGCGCTGAACAAATCATCTGTTTTGATTCTAATTGATGAGGTTGTGTTTTCATCTATCATTTTAATTTTTTGAGCGAGCTTATGCGATATCAGAACTAGAGACTGATCTAGTTCAGACCTTAGCTCATACATACCTACAATTTTTACCTTTATGGATTGAGGAAACGATCCTATTATTGATGTCTTAATGTCTGAGGTTGTAATATTCAAAATATCTCCCATCCCAACACCTAAATATGCTGCAAGCCAAGTACCAATAATAATTGAGTTATCTTGTTTTAAGTTAGCAATTGAGCCTAATAGCATATAATCAGGAAGGATAGACATGGAAGCTTCTATATCTTCATCAATACCAATAATATTTACACCTCGCCCACCAGATCCTGTTGATATGAGGCCTTGTAGCTCTATGTATGGTGACGAGCTTTCAATATTTTGTAGCTCATTAATATCATCCACTATCAATTGATAATTATTAATAGCACTATCAGATTTGATTACCGCATGAGGCACTACGCCAAGAATTCTGTCTTGTAGCTCTCTCTCAAAACCATTCATAACAGACATGACTATGATCAAACTACTGACGCCTATAGAAAGACCCAAGATAGCTAGAAATGAGGTGAACGAGAATACCCCACCCCTATTAGATTTAAGATATCTAAAAGCTAGATTTAATGAAAGAGATGCCACAAACTATATTACTTTAGAATTTTTTTTATGAAATTCTCAAAGCCTTCTTTATAAGGGGGCCTAATCATGCCAAAAGCTAAATTATCCATAAAGAAAGGAACATCTTTAAATACAGCTCTTGCATTTGAAAAGTTTTTAAAGCCATCTTGTGAATGATACCTACCCATACCAGATGGACCAACGCCTCCAAATGGTAAATCTTGCTGTTGGATATGGCCAACAACATTATTTATAGTTACGCCCCCGGAGGATGTATTATTAAGTACATTAGATTGTTCATTCTTATCTGTACCAAAATAATATAAACCCAATGGTCTATCTTTTGAGTTTATTGAATCAAGAGCCTCTTTTACTTCTGTAAATTCAACAACAGGCAAAACAGGTCCAAAAATCTCTTCAGTCATCACTCTCATATCATCTGAAGTATTGGTAATTATTGTTGGTGGTATTTTGAAGAATTCTTGTTGAGTAAAATCCTCATTAGATGGGTTAATTTGATTTATTGTTGCGCCTTTTTCTCTTGCATCATCTATCAACTCATTCAGTCTATTAAAATGCCTTTCATTGATAATAGATGTGTAATCATCATTATTTTTAATATCTGGATAGTAATCTGCAACTGCGTTTTCGGCTTCGCTTATGAATTCGTCTTTTTTGTCTTTGTGAACCATAACATAGTCAGGAGCTAGGCATATTTGCCCTGCGTTCATGGTCTTACCAAACATCACTCTTTTTGCAGTTGCTTTAATATCAGCGCTGTTGCCAACAACAACAGGTGATTTGCCACCAAGCTCTAAAGTTACTGGTACTAAATTTTGTGCAGCAGCATGCATAACATGTTTTCCAACGTTGCCACTACCTGTATAAAGAAGATGGTCAAAATTAAGCTTTGAGAAGGCCTCACCTGTCTCTGGTCCTCCTAAAAAGGTAGCAAATTCATCCTGATCATATGCCTTATCACAAAGCTCTTTCATTAACGCTGCTGTAGCTGGAGTCAATTCACTTGGTTTGTGCATCACCTGGTTACCTGCTGCAAAGATAGATGCTAGGGGTCCAAATGCTAAATTAACAGGAAAATTCCACGGAGATATCATACCTATCGTTCCTAAAGGCTCATATCGAATATATGACTTTGCACCAAATAAGCTAAATGGTTTATTTGATGATCTTTTTTCGTCTTTAGTCCATCTTTTAATATTATTAATTGCATTAGTTATTTCAGGTAAAACTGTATAAACATCTGATAGCAATGATGCATTCTTAGACCTACTTCCAAAATCAGAGCTTAAAGCATCTGTTAATTCATACCTATTTTCAATAAGCATTGATTTAAGCCGATTCAATCTATCAATTCTCAATTCAATAGACGGAGGCCCATCATTGATAAACTTTTTCTTCTGAAGATTTAAAACCTCATTCATGTTTTCAAACGAACTACTCATAATTTTACCTCTAAGCCCTATCAGCTTTATCTTTATTATTAGATGACCTTATCATAGCTCTCATTTGTTCCCAATCTTCATCACTTAATTTATCTAAATTTGAGAATGTTCCGCCACCTGTTAAATACTGCGCACCATCTATAGCAATTGTTTGTCCTGTTAAATAGTCACACCCATCAGCCATAAGAAAAGTAGCTAGATTTTGTAGTTCTTCCATTTCGCCAACTCTACCAAGAGGTATGCTCCCCATAGAATTATCATCTCCAGTACCAGGATTCAGTCTTTCCCATGCCCCTTTAGTTGGAAATGGGCCTGGAGCAATTGCATTTACTTTAATACCATATTTACCCCACTCTGCTGCCAATGATTGAGTCATCGCATTAATGCCAGACTTAGACATAGCAGAAGGCACGACATATGGAGAGCCTGTCCATACCCATGTTGTCAGGATAGATACTATAGAGCCCTTGTGTTTAGACTCAATCCATCTTTTACCAACTGAATGTGTTATGTAGAATGTTCCATGAAAAACAATATTAGCAATAGCATCAAAACCTTTATGAGATAGATCTTTTGTCGGAGAGATAAAGTTTCCAGCTGCATTATTAACAAGCCCATCTAGCGGGCCCTCCTCAAAAATTCTTTCTATATAACTCTCAACATCTGACGATGCTCTTATATCTAAAGTTTCATATTTTACATTCACACCGAAGTCATCAATTAACTGGTTTGCGGTTTCCTTTAAAACATTTTCTCTTCTACCACATATATAAAGATCAGCGCCATGCTTTGCATAATGTGATGCCATTTCTTTTCCAAGACCTGTCCCACCACCTGTTATGAGTATTCTCTTCCCTTTAAGTAAGTCTTCTTTAAACATTAATCTAAATTACCCCTATTTAACTTTGAAATATCAATAACTGCATCAACCCAGCTCTCAGAATAATTCAAAGAAGGGACATAGTCTAAAGTCTCCCCTCCTGCTTCATGAAATATTTCCTGGTACTCATCGCCAATTTCAATGATCGTTTCTAGACAATCTGCTGTAAAAGCTGGCGAAAAAACTAATACTTTCTTATGACCTTTTTTTGGCAATCCCTCTAAAACTTTATCTGTAAAAGGTTCTAACCATTTATTTGTAAGTCTTGACTGAAATGCCACTTCATAGTCTTTATCACTTAGATCTATTTTATTTGCTAGAAGCTTTGTTGTTTCATAAACAGTTGCCTTATAGCAAAACTTATTCATCTCAGTTATTGAGTTTTCGCAATCATGATCTGAGCACATTGAACCTTCATAAACATTATCAACATGACTATTGGGTACGCCATGATAACTAAAAATAACCTTATCATAGCTACTTATATCAAACTTAAGAGCCTCGTCTACCCATGCATCAATGAATTTTTTATTATCATAAAACTGGTTGATAAAGGTAATCTTTGGAACAACCCATTTATCAGAAAGGCAACTTGTGACTTCTTTAAAAACTGAGCCAGTTGTAGCTGCGGCATAATGTGGAAATAAAGGTAAAATTATTAATTCATCAGGGTTCTTTGAAAGCATTTTATCAATTGCATTTTTAATGGAGGGAGATTGATATCTCATTGCATATTCAACATCAACATCTGGCAACCTATTAGCAATTTTCTCTCT
>JAQWXQ010000122.1 GCA_029254395.1 SAR86 cluster bacterium
TTAACCCAAAAAAAAGGGCTGCAAAAGCAGCCCTTTTAAAATCAAAGTTCGATTAGAACTTAACTGTCACATTAACGTACCATGACTGTGAACCCCAAGTTCTGTATGCAGGGTCAAAATCATTAGCAAATGTTTCAGGGAAGAATGTTGGATCTTCATCAAGAAGATTATCAACACCAACTCTTACAGTTGCATTGTAATCACTTAGGTACATACCAAATTGTGCATCTAAGTATCCAATTGCGTCTATATCACGAACATCTTCTTCTACTAATAAACCAGTAGCAGCTACTAATGTTGGGCCTTCGTTAGCAACACCTTTACCTTCTCCGAAGTATTGGTATGTTACTGAACCAAACATGTCGTTCTGGCTCCACTGTAAAGAAACGTTAGTTTTGAAATCAACATAGTTATCTCTGTCTGAACCTGAGATGTAACCAGCCATTTCTTCAACGTCTCCATTAGCTTTAGTAGTTGTAACGTTATCTAACCATCTTGCGTCAGTAGTTAAAGCAAAGTCACCATAACTGGTAGACCAGTCATAAGTAGCTCCAGCTTCAAGACCTGAAGTTTCAAGCGTTCCAACGTTATTAGTAGTATCTCTTAGGTCTGCAACTGTACCTGAACCAGTACGGTCTACAAGATCACAATATGATGCTTCAGCACCTGTGTAACAACCATTAAGAATTAACTGAGCACCGATGCTTGAAATCTGATTTGTGATTTCAATGTCATACCAGTCAGCAAATACTGTTAAACCTTCAACAGCTGCTGGAGTATAAACAACACCAATATTAGTACTTTCTGATTCTTCAGGTTGAGTGTTTGGATTACCACCAACTGTTATACGAATCTGTGTATTTGGTTGCTCAAATCCATTAGGAACACCTGCAGCAGCACAAACACCAGTTTGTGTACCAGTAGCAGCATCACCTGTGAAGTTATCAGCAGATACATCACAAGGGTCAGATAGATCTGGGTAGCTATCGCTATTTCCACTATACAAAGAACTAATTCCTGGGGCTCTGAAACCTTCTGAGAATGATGCTCTAACTTTTAATTCTGAAGTAGGTGTGTATAACACTCCAACTTTAGTATTAGTAGTAGAACCAAATGTTGAGTAATCAGAGAATCTTGAAGCAACATTAACCTGAACCATGTCAGTAACGTCAACAACAACTTCACCATATACTTCGTCTACTTCAATATCACCACTAACTGGTTGTGAAGCATTACCTGAAGATAATCCTTTAGATATGAAAGCATCTGGGAAATTAAATCCTGATTCTTCTCTGTGCTCATAACCAAAAGCTACCATAGCTCCATAAGCCTCACCTGAGAAATCAACACCATAGTTAACCATGTCATTTCCACCTAAATCTTTAGCTTGGAAAGAAATAGCTCTAACCATTTCGGGAGTAATTGAACCTGAACCAGACCATAAGTTATTACCTATGTAAGCACTGTCAGGACCTTGACCACCAAAAATGTTTAGACAAGTAACACCGTTTCCATCAGGACCACAGTCTGAAGATAGTGATCTTCTGATTGCACCAGTATCTAATAGACCACCAGTTGTTTCAGAAGCATTATTAGTTGCTGATGAATAGTAAGCTGTATAGTCATAACCACCAACTTTACCTTCTAATGAAAGACCAAATCTGTATGTTTCAATATCTTGGCTAAATTGTCTGTTTCCAGCTTCAAGCATTCTTCTTCCGAACCAACCTACTGCGTAGTTTCCTTCGCCTAGTGTTTCGTCATCACAAACTCTGCCGTCGTTAGTTGTTCCACCTAGACCACAAAGCTCAATTCCAAATGGGTTGAAAGGCTGGTTAGCACCAATACCTTCATCTCCACCAAAATCACCAAAACCATAAAATAATGGAGTTGGAGCTAGTAATTGGTCTGATTGTCTTTTCTGATAAGTAACATTCATGTTTAATGTTGTTTCATCATCAAGATTATATGAACCCTTCATGAATGCATTCCATCTTTCGTTTGGAGTTTCAATGTAGTTGTAAGGGTTATAGTTAAATCTGTCATCAGGGCTAGTCCAGCATCTGAAATCAGTAGCTGCATTAGTTCCTGGAGTTCCTTCAGTAACTGTAAAGTTTGAACAGTCACCAACAACGCCACCATAGGCAAATCTACCTTGAGGTGTACCTGAAGAACCACCGCCAGCTGGAGCCGCAGCAGTTTGAGGTCTGTCGCCATTACCTAGCTGACTTAAGTCAACGTGTGATAATCCTGCGATGAATGAACCTTTATCTGAAGAAGCACCCATAGTCAAAGACATAGTCTCTGCTTGGCCGCCACCGTCAAAATATTCACCAGTCTGGTATGAAGCCTCTACGCCTTCAAACTCATCCTTAAGAATAATGTTTATAACACCTGCTATAGCATCTGAGCCATAAACAGCTGAAGCACCATCTCTTAGAATCTCAACTCTTTCAACCAAAGCTGAAGGGATAGAGTTCAAATCAACAGAAGCATTAGCTCCGCCACCTGAATTAACCCATCTTCTTCCGTCAACAAGAACTAAGTTTCTTGATGATCCTATATTTCTAAGATCTAACCTAACAGCACCTGAGCCACCGTTATTGTAGTTTCTGCTTAGACCAGAACCCTGTCCTGGAAGTTCAAGCAAGATCTCACCGATTGAAGCTTTACCTGTAATAGCAATATCTTCTTGTGTTATTTCTGTAATAGGAGCAAAAGAATAAAGATCTGAACCTTTAATTTTTGAACCAGTTACAACAACCTCTTCAACATCTGCGTCGTCTTGAGCAAATGAGAAAGGAGCTAACATAAGAGATGATACTAAAGCTAAGCTAAATAAATAACTATTCTTATTCATATTTTTCCCCAATAGTTTATAAAAATTACAGCACACAAACACAAAACGTCTCAGTATTACTGCTACTAAGGCTTAATTGTTAGAGAAAAATGAACTTTTGTCAAAACAAATGAAGCATTAAATGAACATTTATGCCTAATAATGGTAAAAAAACCTTAAAAACACCAAATTTAAGCTTTTTGGGTTAAAAATTAAGCATTTGAACCTTTTGGATATGTGTTTTTTATCACTTTATTAATAGCTTTAGTTAATATTAATAACACAAGCGAGTCTATTTTCTTTCTTTATATATATAATGCATAAACATCAAATAACTATAGGTAGTATTTAAATGGGGCTCTTAAAAAATAAAAAAATCTTAATCACAGGATTGGCTAATAAATATTCAATCGCATCAGGTATAGCAGAAGCGATGAGAAGAGAAGGTGCTGAACTTGCGTTCACTTATCAAAATGAACGGTTGATGAAAAATCTTAAACCAATTGCAGAGTCACTTGGCTCTAATATTCTTATCGAGTGTGATGTCTCATGTGATGAATCACTCAAAAATGCATTTGATAACCTTTCAGGGCACTGGCCTAAATTTGACGGATTAGTTCATTCAATAGGATTTGCACCAGGAGATCAATTAAAAGGAAGCTTTGTAGATGTTACAACAAGAGAGGGATTTCAAATTGCTCATGATGTAAGTTCGTATAGCTTTACCGCATTAGCAAAACAAGCAAAGCCTATGTTGAATGAAAGCTCTGCGCTTATTACCCTCTCATACCTAGGTTCTGTTCAAACCTTACCAAATTACAATGTTATGGGTTTGGCTAAAGCAAGCTTAGAGGCAAATACTAGATATCTTGCAGCATCTATGGGTAGAGACAATGTGAGAGTTAATGCAATTTCTGCAGGCCCTATAAAAACATTAGCTGCTTCAGGTGTGAAGAATTTTAGAAAGATGCTTTCACAGCATTCAGATAGAGCTCCGCTTGGAAGAACTGTAACAATTGAAGAGGTTGGAAATGTAGCTGCATTTCTTTGTTCAGATTATGC
>JAQWXQ010000050.1 GCA_029254395.1 SAR86 cluster bacterium
AGATTTTGTGCGAGCTGTTTTGAACTACCCAGGTATTTTTGCTAACCGACCAATTGCTAAAACTTCTTTCATCTAATGTGATTTCAATTTCTTTGTGCTCACCAGGTTCAAGGTGGGTCTTGCAAAATCCTTGAAGTTTTTTAATAGGCTCCATCTCATCCGCTTCTTCATTGCCTACATAGCACTGTGAAATTTCTGAGCCCGAGTTGCTACCTGTATTTTTTACAATATAACTGCATACAAACTCCGTAACATTAATTTTTGTAATCTTTAAATCGGAATACTCAAATTTGGTGTACGACAGGCCATGACCAAATGGGAACAGAGTTCCTATGTTCTTTCTTTCGTACCATTTATATCCTACTAACAATTTTTCTTCATAATTCATCTGTAGATCTTCTCCAGGGTAGGAGCTGAATGCTGGCGTGTCTTTAATATTAATCGGGAAGGTTGTTGGTAACTTACCAGACGGGCTCACGTCACCGGTCAGTATTTCAACTAACGCATTTCCAAATTCTTGACCTGGGTACCAGCACTGAAGAACTGTTTTTGCTTTTGGAAGCCAGGGCATACTTATGGGAGAACCAGTATTGAGAAGGATAATAGTGTTAGGGTTGATATCAAGGACTGTATTTATAAGATTGTTCTGATCTCCAGGTAGATCCAAATCAGATCTATCATTCCCTTCAGTCTCCCAGTCAGAATTTGTTCCTACAACCAGAATTACTTGATCTGACTCTTCAGCCACTAATTTAGCTTCTTCAAATAAATCTACTTTATCTGGAGACTTGCACCCGATATAGATCGCTGGGAAGTTTCCTTCAAACTTATACTGTATTTCAATTTTATATTCCTCGCCTTCCTTGAGATCACATTTCCCTCTTTTGGGTGAGGTTCCAAATGCAAAGAAAGCATCTCCTGGAGTGGTCTCGGTTGAATTATCAATAATTAAATTATCATCAACCAAAAGCTTGCTTCCACCAATAGCAAAAATTTCAAACTCATGATTGCCAGATATATCAGGGCTATAGGTACAAGTAAATTTAACAAAGATATTTGGTCGTTCTTGTTTGGCAATAATATCTTTAGCAAAACCTTCAAATACCCAGAACTTACCGCCCGAAGAATACTCTGTTGATACTAATTTCTCCTCACCACTTGAGGTATCAAAATATTCAATTAAATATCCACTTTGTCCCGACGGATTGCCTTTCATTAACTCTTCATTCAACGGCGGTAAGTATCTGTGCGTATGGCAGCCTTTGGAGTAGTTGATTTTTAACGATTTACCAAATGTATCTCTTATTGCCTCAAGGGGGTGAGATTCATGATATGCCATCAGATGAGCACTTCCTCCACCAATTATTTGTGATTTTTTTGCGTTGGGCCCAATCACACCAAGTGAGCTTATATTTTTATTTAACGGAAGAAGGCCTTCATTCTTAAGAAGCACCATTCCATCTTGCGCAGCTTTTTTTAAGAGCATTCTTTGCTCTGGTGTATCGTTGCTTTTCTCTGCCTTCAAACTTGGATCTTCAAATCTTTTTGAAAAAGCTGCTATATCTAAAATACGCTTTACCTTATCATCGATTTCAGAAAGAGGCACATCACCGTTTTTTACAGCATGTACAAGATTTGAACCCCAGCTCTTAGCAGGACCTGGCATTTCTAAATCTAATCCACCGTTAGCATTCTCAATATTCTCAAGTGCAGCACCCCAGTCACTTACAACATATCCATCAAATCCCCATTCTTTTTTTAAGATATTTATAAGCAATTGTTTGTGAGAACTACAGTAAATATTATTTAATTTGTTATAAGCACTCATGACAGACTTGGCATTAGATTCTTTAATACCCATCTCAAAAGGAAGTAAATATATTTCTCTGAGTGTTCTTTCGTCTATGTTGGAAGAAACAGCATATCTTTGAAACTCTGTATCATTTCCAACAAAGTGCTTCAAACAAGAAGCAACATTTTTTGATTGAACACCGTTCACATATTCAATAGCAATTCTTCCAGTAAGGTAGGGGTCCTCAGAATAGCTCTCAAAGTGTCTTCCACCTAGTGGGTGTCTATGAATATTTATGGTTGGTCCTAATAGGACATCAACGTCTTTAAGTTTAGCTTCTGATCCCAGCTCAATTCCTAGTTTATTAATTAAGTTCATATCCCATGTTGAGCCAAGCGATATGGCGCTTGGGAAACATGCAGACGGCTGGCCCGAATTGCCATCTCCTCTGACCCCATTGGGCCCATCTGACATTTTTATGCTTGGAATATTCAGCCTATCAATCTTATGGGTATGCCAAGCATCGAATCCACTTAAAAGTTGAACTTTTTCATTTAACGTAAGGTCATTAACAAGCTTGTCTATATTTGGCATTCTTTGAATATTATTTAAATTTATTAAGAGAATCAACCATCTTTTCTTGAACTTTATGAACTGCTTTCAAGGGTCGAATCATAACTTTGAAGTCGATAATTTTACCTTCCTCATTCCATTCAATCATATCAACACCATTGACTGAAACATCATCAATATATGTTTCAAATTCTAAAATAGAATGAAGCCCATCGTGTACCTCGCGAACGTATGAGAACTTTTCCATATTGAAAGATTGGCCTGCTGAATAGAGGTACAATTTAGATATTTCCTTGCCTTCCATTGGCTTAAATACAACTGGAGAAGTAAAAACAGCCTCATCGGCAAGAACATCATCTAGATTATCAATATTTTGGCTATTAAATACTTTATGCCATGAGCTAATAAATTTTTTTGCAGTCAATGTAATTCCTTGATTTGATTAGGATAAATCTTCGTCAATAGATTTGCGTATTTTTAGTTTCTCAAGACTAATTTCATCTTTCAGACTCATGATGTATGCAGATGCAGCGAGAATAAGAATACCCGATGCTTCATATATTATATTTATGGAGTCTAAGTCTTTGCTTTGGAGAATAATCATTCTTGTGAGAGCTGTCATGGCAATTATGATTGGAAGGGTGACAGGGATTCTATTATTTATGTAGAAAGCTCCAACCATCCCCAAAACCTCAGCGTAAATGAATAACAAAAATAAATCACTTAGATTCACAGTTTGTGAAGAAATCATTCTTACAAGCTCAATCCCAGTAGCAAAAAGAGTTGCAATAGCGATTATCATCAAGATAGCTCTTTCTGAGAACCATATAAATTTCTGCCAAAGGTTTTGCTCACTCATAATCTGCCTCTAAATTTAATAAGTCTTTACTCAATCCTAAACAAAAATAATTGTTTTGCAAACTTATAAAGTGGTTGAGATTGATATTGACTTTGTTAGTGATAAGGGTGATTCTAAATTTAATATTTATGGAGGATGGTATGAGCAAGGTATTGGTTACTGGGGCTTCAGGATTTATAGGAATGCATTGCATTCAGCAACTCATTAAAAAAGGCTATGAAGTGAACTCAACAATGAGATCAATAGAGAGAGCTGATGAGGTTAGAGACGGACTTACTGAGAGCGGAGTTTCTGTAGAAAAACTCAATCTTTTTAAAGCCGATTTGCTCAATGATGATGGCTGGGATGAGGCTATTGAAGGTTGTGAATATATGCTTCATGTTGCATCTCCGTTTGTTATCGATGATCAGCCAGAAGAGTTTTTTACGAAACCTGCCGTTGAGGGAGCCTTGAGAGCAATGAGGTTTGCACAAAAGCATGGCTTAAAGAAAGTTGTTTTAACCTCATCTTTTGCAGCAATTGGCGACACTTTTGACGGAACTGAAAGTTTTGATGAGTCGCATTGGTCCGATGCAAACAATCCTGAAATAGCTTTTTATAATAAAAGCAAGACCCTTGCTGAGAAAGCTGCATGGGACTTTGTTAAAGATAATAATGCATCCTTTAAACTTACAGTTATCAACCCAGTAGCCGTAACCGGCCCATCACTTTCAAAAGATATAGGAATATCCAACTCATTAGTTATGAAGCTAATTAATGGAAAGCTTCCAGGCATTGCCAAACTTCATATTGGTTATGTTGATGTAAGGGATGTAGCGTTTGCGCATATTGCAGCCATGGAAAATGCTAATTCAGACGGGCATCGAATTGTTGTTTCAGAAAAAGAGTTATGGATGAACGAGGCGGCAAAAATTTTAAGAGAGGCAGGGTACAAGACACCAAAGGTTGTGATGCCAAAATGGGTGCTAAAAATCGTTGCAAGATTCGATAAGGATATGACAGCTGTAGTAAAAATGGTAAATAAAAAAAGATGCACGCACAGCACAAAAGCTAAAGACATATTAAATTGGGATCCTATTCCTGCTGAACAGTCTATTGTAGAAACAGCAGATCAAATCAAAAAATACGGCCTAATCTAAATTATTCCTGGAAATATAGCCTTTCTATTTTTTGGATATTCTTCAAATCTATCTTTATACCAAGCGTGGTTTGATATTGCCCTTGGAAAAAGATTTGCAAATGTCCAAATAAAGAAGACTAGCCCTGAAGCGCTCCACGTAAGAATTGCCCAGCCAAGCCATTCAATAATCTCACCAAAATAGTTGGGAGAAGAAATATATTTGTGCAGAAAAGAATTTGGAATGTGGTAACCAGGGCCTTTATTTTTTTTCATTCTTGTAATTAAAAAATCAGAGTAGATATTGATAAACATACCTGTAACAAAAACAATCAATCCCAATTTAAACTCTAAGCTTTGATACCAACTCTCAGAGTACTCAGTAAAATAATAAATTCCTATAGCCTGAACAAGCACGTTAATTATATTAAAAATGAATGCTGATATAGGTATGGTTATTGGCATAGTCTTAGTTGTCATATCCATCCAAAATGGGTATATGAATGTTCTATGAATATAATGGATAAGCCATATCATTAAAAAAGTTTCATGAATGACATTGAGCTTATCTCTCATCATCCATCCAAGAAAGAACATTAAAATAACAGATGGGCTTTCCATAACGACCCATCCGAAGCGAGCTGAAACTTGTAGTCCCCATCCTGATGACTCATGCCTGCCATAAGGAGCAACGGTATTGAAAAGATAAACAAAAGTACCTAAGGCAACAGCCAGCCAAAGAATTAATAAGCAATAAAAAATAAGCATATTTTATATTTAATGAAAGATACCTTAGTTTACACACAAGAGCTTAAGTCATAAACTTAGTTAAGATATTCTCAGGGGGATGTTATATGGATAAATATGATTTTATAATTTTAGGTGCAGGCTCTGCTGGGTGTGTTCTTGCCAATAGGCTAAGTGCTAATCCAAATTTTAAAGTTTGCATTATAGAAGCAGGTCCCAAGGATAGTGATCCAAGAATTCATATACCGTTAGGCTTTGCTTTTTTTGGTGAAAACTCACCTTTCAATTGGTCTTATGAAACAGAGCCGCAAAAAGAATTTGAAAAAGTCGCCATTACCGAACCTCAAAGGGCTGTTGTAGATTCAGCAGGCGGCGTTCACGAGGTTGAAGCTGAAACGTTTGAACATAGGAAAGGGTATCAGCCCAGAGGAAAGACTCTTGGTGGTTCTAGTTCAATAAATGCAATGCTCTATGTAAGAGGCCATAGATGGGATTATGATCATTGGTCAGAGCTTGGGAATGATGGCTGGTCATACGATGAAGTACTTCCTTACTTTAAGAAAGCTGAACACAATGAAGAGCATGACGATGAATATCACGGCCAAAAAGGCCCGTTGAACGTTAGCAAGATTAGAAATGATAATCTGTTTACCGATGACTTTGTTACAGCAGGTTCAAAAATTCACAAGTTTAACAAGGATTTTAATGGTGAAGATCAGGAAGGGGTCGGATATTATCAAACCACACAAAAAAATGGAAAAAGGTGCAGTGCTGCTAAGGCATATTTGGTGCCTGCTTTAGAAAGAGAAAACCTCACAGTTCTAACCGATACAAATGTAGATAAAATAATTATGGATGGCGATAGGGCTGTTGGAGTTCGTTGTTTTGATGCTGACAAGAAACCTTTTGAGATTCACTGTACAAAAGAAGTTCTTTTATCCTCTGGAGCATTTGGATCGCCACAAATAATGCTTAGATCAGGTCTTGGTCCTAAAGAAGAGATTTCTAAGCACGGAATTGATCATATTGTCGACTTACCTGGCGTTGGTAAAAATCTTCAAGATCATATAGATTATTTATCAGTCCATAAATACAACTCAATGCACCTGATAGGTTTTTCATTAAAGTCTATTTTCTATAAATTCCCACTTGAGATTCTTAAATATATTTTCAAGAAGGTTGGAATTTTTACATCCACAATTGCTGAGGGTGGTGCTTTTTTAAAAACAAGTGAAAGTGTTCCTGTGCCGGATATCCAGCTACATTTTGCACCAGCCATGGTTATAGATCATGGAAGGACAAGTGTTTGGGGTCATGGCATGAGTTGTCATACCTGCCTTCTTCGACCGAAATCAACCGGTGAGGTCACCTTAAGATCTAGTGATCCATTTGAAGATCCAGTAATAGATCCAAAATTTTTAAGCCATCCGGACGATATGAAAGTTATGGTTGAGGGGTACAAAAAAATGATGGAAATACTTCATACCGAGCCTTTTAATAAATATATTCAAGACCATGTACAACGACCAATAGATATAGAGGATGATAAAGATATCGAACAGGCAATTAGAGAGGATGCTGATACCGTTTACCACCCAGTTGGAACATGCAAGATGGGTTTAGATGAAATGAGCGTGGTTGATAACAAACTCAAGGTTCATAAAACTAATGGGTTGAGAATTGTTGATGCTTCCATAATGCCAACTTTGGTGGGTGGCAATACAAATGCTCCTACTATTATGATTGGAGAAAAGGCATCAGATATAATTCTTGAGGACTGGTCCTAGTGAAAAAAATAGTATTATCTGCGTTTCTGCTCCTTTCAATATTTAGTAATGAAGCTTTGGCCGAGCCTGAGAGCAGAATTATTATTGATGTCAGAACTGAATCTGAATGGTTGGGTGGGCATCTGCAAGGCGCATCTCATATTGCTTTGAGTGAAATAAAAAACAAGATAAAAGTTTTTGAGCCCAATCAAGATGCTGAAATAATGCTTTATTGCAGAAGTGGCAATAGATCAGGTAAAGCAAAGACTATTCTAGAGGACATGGGCTATACAAATGTTAAAAATATTGGAGGCATATCGTCTGCCAGCTCAGCATTTAACATTAAAATTATAAAATAATTTAATATATATTAATTAAATACATAATCCATGTTGACACTGTAAACATTTATTGTATTATATGCCGTTGTGATGTTTGCAGTGTAAACATTAAAATATAAAATTTTATAAAAGGACCCCTATAATGTTCAAATTAAATTCATTAATCGCACTTTTCGCATTCAGCATATTTGCTGTTGAAGCAGATACTCTTAACTTTGAAATGAAAGAAGACATTTCATTATCTGGAAAAATAGCTACAGTAAAAACATCTTCGAAGTATAAATCTGTTGCAGGATGTGCAGCTTTATGTGAATCAAAGAATTCTTGCGCTGCATTTGTTCTTAATACAAAAGCTGGAAGCTGTTCAATACTAAAAACGGTAACCAAGGAATCTACTAAGAAAGGTTCAACATCAGGTATTAAAAGTTAATATCTTTTAACTATCAATCAAAGGTCTCAACTAGAGGCCTTTTTTTTGTCTTAAAGTAAGTGCCGTGTTCAAAGACTTGTGTTTAAATTAGTTACATGAGTGCTTTTACTTCTTTCTTTTCTAAATCAAATAGCAAGAAAGTATTATCGTTTGATGGTGGTGGTGTTAGAGCAATTGCCGGTCTTGTGTTTCTTCAAAAACTAGAGGCTGAAAGCGGTAAAAAAATTGCTGATATGTTTGATATGTTCGTTGGTGTTTCTGCGGGAGCTTTAAATGCTTTATGTTTAGGCGTTAACCAAATGAGCGCAAAAGAAATCAAGGACTACTGGTCAAAAGACTATATAGAAGAAATAACTTCTAGCAATTATTTTTGGGACAAGGCATCCATTATTCAGGCTAGACCAAAGTATGAGAATACTGGGAGAATAGAAGTTCTAAAAAAGATCTTTTATGACAAGTCTATGGGAGAGTCAAAAAAGCCAGTAATGACACTTTCATATGATGTTGAAAATAGATCATATGTTACTCATAGCAGTTTTAGAACACCTGGTATAAGCGTTATAAGTGCCTGTTGCGCATCCAGCGCTGCCCCTGTTTATTTTCCTACATACCAAGCAGAAGATGGGGGATGGTATATAGACGGTGGTGTTGTTTCTAACAACCCATCACTGCTTGCATACACTCAAGCAAAAAATTATTTTAAATCTGATGACATTAAAGTTTTAAGTATTGGTACTGGTTTGAACACAAGGAAGATTAATGGAAAGCAGTCATCGTCATGGGGAGGTCTAGGTTGGCTTCGTCATGATGTTATGGGAATTATGTTGGAGACTGGGCTTGAGAATGACTTAACCCAAGACCTATTGGGAAAATCATATTTAAGAATTAATTCACCTATAGGAAAAATAAATAGGAGGCTTGACGATAGTTCAGGCACAAATTTAAAAAAAATACATTTAATGGGGATGAGTTGGTGGGACGAGTTCGGGGATGAGGCATTAAAATTTTTAGATACCTAAAGGCTATCAAATCCCAAAAATCTATTGTAAGATACGTTTTTTTTAACTAATTGGAAATTATGAATATATACGTCGGAAACATCTCTTGGGGCATGAGTGACCAAGATCTAGAAAACCTTTTTGCTGAGCATGGAACTGTCACTTCTGCAAAAATTATCACAGACAGAATGACTAATCGATCAAGAGGTTTTGGCTTCGTAGAAATGAGCGATGGTGCAGAAGGCGCGATCGAAGCTCTACATGAAGCAGAGATTGACGGTCGTAAACTTGTTGTTAATGAATCAAGACCTAGAGATAACGGTTAATTCATAAAATAATCAATTTTAAAAAAGGTAAATGATTTCTTCATTTGCCTTTTTTTTTGCCTTTCTGTAAATTATTTACTTTTTTCACTAAATGTGTTCAAACTTGACATATTCACGTCAAAATTGTTAAATACCGCCATAAATCTTTTTATAAATCTTATAGGAAAAAAACTGTGAATAAATATCTATTATCGCTATTACTTCTTGCGCCACTAACTACTGTTATAGCTCAAGAATCAAATGAAAAGGAAGAAGAAGCAGCCGTTGAAGAGGTTGTAGTAACTGGAATAAGATCCAGTTTAAAAAATGCTATCGACATTAAAAGAAAAAATGTTGGTGTTGTTGATGCTATTACAGCTGAGGACATTGGCAAGTTTCCAGATGGTAACTTAGCTGAATCGCTTTCAAGAATTGTGGGTGTCGCTATTGATAGATCTAACGTTGAAGGATCTAAAGTAGCAGTTCGTGGTTTAGGACCAGAGTTTAATCTTGTAACACTTAACGGAAGACAAATGCCAACTGTTCCTGGAACATATGGTGGAGGAAGGTCATTTGATTTTGGTGACATTTCGTCTCATGGAGTATCTGCAGTAGAGGTCTATAAATCAGCTAATGCAGCGTTACCAACTGGTGGTATTGGAGCCACTATTAATATGGTTACAACAAAACCATTAGAGGTAGGCAAAACAGTAGGTTCATTTGCAGTCAAGGCTATGATTGATACAGAGAATGAGCAAGGTGATGAAGTTACGCCAGAGCTTGATTTTGTTTTCTCAACCATTGGAGAGGACTATAATGGAGGTTCATGGGGTCTTTCATTCTCAGGAACACATCAAGTAAGACACAACAGGGAAGAGGGCACAAATGAAATTACTTGGAATCCAAGTACCGTTGAAAATTACCTACCTCCACAAGCAGTCATTACCTCAACCAATCAAAGAGAAGACAATGCTTTCTTTTACCCAAGAAACTTAGTTTACAAGTACAAAGATAACGAAAGAGTCAGAAATAATTTTCAAACAGCGTTTCAGTATGAGCTTGGAAGAGTAAGAACTACAATTGACTACACATATTCAAATGTTGATTTTGCGAGCACGGGTGTTGAAAATGGAGCTTGGTTCTCAGGCTGGAATGCAAGAAACGTAACTATCAACGAAAACGGCGCAGCAATTTATTCTGATGACGTTGGTCAAGAAGGTAAAGGCAGAGAGTTTTTCAACAACATCCTTTGGGCTGGGTCTGTAAACAGAAACAATTCTCTTGGCTTTAATATAGATTTCCAAGTAAATGAAGATTTGAACCTTACTTTTGATATGCATGATTCATCAGCGACTATAAAAAGCTTTGGTAACTCGATAATGTTCTCAAATGCTAGATGGTCTTCTGCTGGAAGCAGAACTGACGGAACTGGTCCTTTTGGTCCAGTTGGCGGAGCAAGAATGGGAACAGCTACTTTTGATTTTACTGGCTCGATTCCAATCTTAGATTATACGGCCTTTGATGAGAATGATTTGCAAAATGGTATCACTACTCCAAGAGAGCTTGTTGCATCAGATCTTGCCCCTGTAGAAGCACTAATGGATTATCAAGAAAAAAGTAATTTCATGGATCAGGTTCAGCTTCTTGGTACATGGGATAATAATCAAGGACTTTTCCATGAATCATTATCAAGAGTTAAATTTGGTTATTCATCTGTAAACCAAAAGTTTAGAAGAGCTAAGGCTAACGAAAAACTTTTACAAGGTAAGTTGGAAGATGGAAATCCAGATTTTTGGAATAACGCACTGACACCTGATTTCATTTTTAATAAGGTTAATGAAGATAACTATTTAGGTTCAGGCTCAGATTTATATTACTTCAATGTATCAATTGAAGATGCAATTAGAAGTATGCAAAATGACGGTTATCTCTACTCAGAAGATGCCGGTCTGGCATTTTGGAATGTCAGAAGAGCTGAAAACTGGCCTTGTGGAACAGTGGATGACGCTCAAGGTCAAGGCTTATATAGCTACGATACTCAGAGCAGAACAGATACTAGAGGTGTTCTATGTGCAGGCGATTTTGATTCAAATGATATTGTTGAAGAAACAATAGATGCAATTTTTGTGAATGCCTATTTTGAGCATACTACCAAAAAAGGTCAGCCTTTGAATATTGAGATTGGGCTAAGATATGAAGAAGTCGACCAAGCATCAACAGGTACAACTTCTCTTCCAATCGCAACAACATGGTGTTTGTTTGCTGATGGAAACCCATTATATGACTGTAATTTCTTTGGAATGTTAACAGGAGAGCCTGAGGTATTCACAGAGACAGGAGAGGGTAGTTATATCCTTCCTAACATCAATGGTAGTTTTGAGTTTGCTGAGAATCAGATTTTTAGATTTGCATTAAGTAAAACGAACTCAAGACCTGACTTAGAGCAAATGAGAGCTACAGTTGATACTACTCCGTATTCTACTCAATTCCCTGTTTCAGTTATAAAGGGTAACCCAAATTTACAACCATACGAGGCTGAGAATCTTGATTTAGCTTATGAGTATTACTACGCAGACGGAAGTTATTTTGCTGTTAACTATTTCAGAAAAAATATTAACGGCTGGCATGGTTCGCAAAACGGATCAGGATCATTTAATGGCGTTACTGATATTGGGCAATCTCAATTCTTCTTAGACCTTTTAGAGCTGTCACAAAATTATACAGATGCCAATGCATCAAGTGGCGCTGAAAAAATGTGTCAAGTATTTAGTTGGTCTTGTGGTGTTAGTGAAGAAGGAAGAACAAATGGCTTTGCATGGATTTTAGCTCATGATGATGGCGGTAATTGGGCACAATATGACTGGACATATGAAGGGGATCAACCATACATACCTTCAACAGGACTATCTGGTCAAAATAATATATTTATCTCTGAAGATGGCGATCCTCTATACATGTTTAGTATATTTAAACCCGTTAATAAGTACTCAGGTACACTTGATGGTATTGAACTTGCCATTCAGCATTTATTTGAAGACTCAAACTGGGGATTCCTCGCTAACGTAACTTTAGTTAGCGGAGATACTGACGTTGATCCAGCAAGAATAGGCGAGCAGTTTGCCTTGCCTGGATTTGGAGATGCTGGTAATTTATCAGTTTTCTATGAAGACAATCAGCTTTCAGCTAGACTTTCTTATAATATAAGAGGTGAAACTTATGCTGGTCAGGATCAGTACAATCCACTATTTATTGAAGAAAGAGGTCAGTTAGACTTTAGTGCTTCATATGAATTTAGTGATAATGCATCTGTTTTCTTTGAAGCTCAGAATTTAACAAAGGAGAATGTTAGATTGTATTCTAGGTACGAAGAAATGCTTTTCTTATATCAAGATCATGGTTCAATATTTAGAGCTGGGTTTAGATATAAACTGTAAAAATTTTTTAATAAGTTTAAAAGAGGGTTTTACACCCTCTTTTTTTTGCCTCGAATATGTAAAACGAGCTTGACACATCGTTTCCATTATTATTTACTAATCATATATCCACTCATTTAATTCAATATATTTATGAAGAATATTTTTAAATCAGTTTTTGTAATTACTTTTATCTCATCATGTGGAGGCGGAGGCGGCGGAGGCGGCGGCGGTGATGCTGGCGGAGGCGGCTCATTTCCTGCTCCAACAATTTCTATAACTTCCGATATTGCATCTGCATCAACTGGCGATAGTGTTTTAATATCTTGGTCATCAACAAATGCATCATCATGCACAGCATCTGGTGATTGGTCGGGTGGCAAAGGCACTTCAGGCACCGAATCTATATCTTTAGTTGCAGGAAATAATACTTTTAGCCTAAGCTGTTCAGGAAATGGTGGCTCATTAAATCAATCTGTAGTTGTTTTCGCCTTTGATTTAGGTCTAGAGACGGGCAAGATAACAATCAACGAGGATACTATCTACACAGGAAGCATTGCTGCATCTCCAAATGAAGCGCTTACAAATCCACTTCAGTATACAATTACATCTAATCCAGAAAAGGGAATTCTTGACTTCACATCTGAAAATGCAGGAATCGTATACTCACCAAATTCAAATATTAATGGAGATGATTCCTTTACTTATGAAGTGTTTTCTTCAGATAAGGGAATTACCAAACAAGTAACAATCAATATTGAAATAGTCTCTGTAAATGACGTCCCTAAGATTTCTTTTGAAGTAGATCCAAACCTTTCAAAGAATTCAATGATCATTGATCAATCCTATAACTTTAGAGTTAATGTTGAGGATGTAGACAGTCAAATGGATAGCTTGCAATTTTCAGCTCTTGTTGAGGGTTCTGATTTTCCAGCTACTTTTGTTTTAGATGAAGGAGATAATCTAAATGGAACAGGTACTCTGACCTTAGACCTAGGTTCTCTTGCTCTTGGAGGATTGTTTGATGTTGATTTGATAGTTTCAGACGGTGAGAACTCTGCAAAAATTGATTTTGAATCTTGGTTTGTGGGCTATAGAGAAACTGTAACAATCAATCAAGATGTTGATCCTGAAGATGGTTTTAATGGTGGGGAAAAGATACTTAAAGATTACAATGTTTTCTACTTAGTTGGTCAGCCTGGAGATATGGGCTCATTGGGTAAAACTAACTACCTATTTATTGGTGACTCTTTAAATGGAGAGGCGGATATAGATTTATACAGAAGGGCATTATTAGCATCTCTTAATAAGGTTAGAGAATCTGATGCTGGTGCATTTTTTAAAGAAGATTACTTTAAGGTTGTTTCTGTTGAGCCTGTTGAGCCTGATGGAACCTCACCAACTGGCATAAGGACAGGTTGCTATTCTTTTGATGAAACAGTTTATTGTGTAGGAGATATGGATACAGCGATATTTGACGATTTCTTACCTGACAATACTTTAGTCTCAACCTTAACAAGAATTCAAGGAAGGGGTGTGAATCTTGGAAACAGAAATATTCAAAGAATTAGAGATACTAACCCTGAGCGAACCAGCACTACTCTAATGCATGAATTAGGTCACGCGCATGGATATATGGGTGATGAGTATCGCTCTGATGATGATCGGGATGTGAGTGCCTTTGCCGATCAAAATATTAATACAAGCACACAAGGTAATGCCACCGTTGTAAAATGGAATCATCATTTTGAAGATTCTTTAAATATTTTAGGCAGAGACGTTCAGGTTTGCTATAACTATGCAGATGGCACAATTGCAGACTTCGACAATGTCGGTGTTGTAATTGAGGACTGCGGTTGTTTTGCAAATAACTGGGATGATCAAGGTAATTTTGCAGGCAAAAATGAGGAATGTAACAAAGTTGGGCACTTTGAAGGAAATTATTATGGTTTATATGACAACTACAGACCAAATTTTTGTAATATCATGGATTCCTGTAGTAGTGGGGGTTACGGTAAAGTAAATATTGAAGGTTTTGCTGTGGGCTCTTTACAAAATCAAGGCTTTTACGATCCAGGTAGTGCTTCGACAAGCGAAAATGCCCAAGGCCAGGTTGTTTCGTGGAATATAACGATTGATGTTGACTATAATCCTGAAAAAATAACACTCAAGTGGTATGTTGATGGTGTGGAGGATGCTTCTAAAGAGAATCAAACATCAGTATCTTTTGGTAGGCCTTCAGATAATGGGGTTAGAATCTACACTTTTAAGGGTATAGATCTTACGGGAACAATCATTGCCCCCGATGATCCAATGAACAACAATGATTTTTACAGAGGTATTATGCAGTCTTCCTTTATATGGGTAGACTCAAATGGGAATACTCAAAGAGATCCTGTTGATGGCTTGATACCTGAATATGATTACGGATATATGTTTGGCCCGGTAGGCGGGTCATGGGGAGTAAACTGGGCAAAATGGTAAAACTAATACACTTAACTATAATCCTTTTTCTTGGCCACTCGTATGGTGCTATTGAAAAAGACATAGATATTAACTTTCTTACTAAAGATTTAAATGAAGATGCACTAGTGCTTTCACTGGTAGGAAGCAAGAATGGTCTTAGATTGGAAAAATCAGTCGTGAAGCAACCAAATTACAATGTAATTGCAAAATATAAGTCTTTTAGTAAAAGAGACGAGTATGTCCTGAGAATCTTAAATGATGATAAGAAAGAGTTGGCTGTAATTGGGCTTGGAAACCCTTTTTACATCCATGCACAACACATTGATTATGAAGATAGTAATGAATTTGGATCCTATATAGACAATGCAAAATTTAATGCCGTAATACCAATTGGTATAGATGCCTCGTATGTGGTTTTAGCTTCTCAAGATGCATTTGGTTTCGATGATATTAATGAAATATCTCTTAAGAATTCATTAATTAAGAACCAATAGATATATATTCAATATATTGCCTTAAACAATGGTCATATGAGCTTTATTTTTGCTTGAAAGGATAAAGCTTAAAGGTTATATTAGCTCACTTGATGCGGTACTAGCTCAGTTGGTAGAGCGTCTGCTTGCCAAGCAGAAGGCCGCCGGTTCGAGACCGGCGTACCGCACCATTTTTTTAAAAATTAGATTTACCTCATGAAACCTTTCTATTTTATTTTTTTAGCTCTTCTTGTTTCATGTGGAGGAGGAAGTGGGGGTGGTGAAAGTAATAATGAGATGCAAGATCAAACAGATCCTTCGCAGCCTGATAAAAGTGAAAACTGTATTTCGTATGGAATAAATTCACAGAAATGCTCGTTAATTCATAATAATCTTCAAAGGTACTATATTATATATCGACCAATATCTTCCACGCCAGAAGATAACTTACCCGTATTATTTGCACTTCATGGATACGGAAGTACAGCTGAAATTCATAAATCATATACCCAATACGAATCTTTGGCAGAAACTAATAAATTCATTGTTATTTATCCTCAGGG
>JAQWXQ010000013.1 GCA_029254395.1 SAR86 cluster bacterium
GCTTTGCTTAATATGGAAAAGGCAATCACGCTTGCCGAGGAAGAGGGCTATAAACCAAAAGAAAACTGGTATATGACTGTCGTTGCTTCTGTTGAAGAGCTCAAAAACAAAATAGGCCCAAAGAAGGCAATGTTAAAGCAAGTTGCTATATATGAAATATTAGTTAACTTGTACCCTAAGAAAGCATATTTTGTTCGCCTTGGCCAAACATATGGGCAGCTTGATAGAGAAAAGGATTTCATGGTTACTCTAAATTCAGCTTATTTAAAAGATTTGCTAGATAAAGAAACTGAATATGTCACATTGGCACAGCTGCTTCTTCTCAATCAAAACCCTTATCAGGCTGCAAAAGTTCTTGAAGCAGGAAGAGTAAAAAAAGTTCTTAAGATTAATGAAGAGACTAAAGAAGAAACTTTAGTTGTTGTAGTTAAAGATAATGAAAAAAATCTAAGACTTTTAGCAGACTCTTGGAGAATGTCTCAAGAAATAGATACAGCTATTCCTATTCTGGAAAAAGCCGCCAAAATGTCTAAAGATGGAAAAAATTATGTTTTGCTTGGCAATCTATATCTTGCAGAAGACAATTTAGAGCTAGCTATTGACTCTATTAAAAAGGGTTTAGACAAAGGAAAAGTTTCAAAAGTATCTCAAGTCTATCTAACTCTAGGGCAAGCCTATTTTGAACTCCAGATGTTTAATGAGGCAAAAAAACAATTTAGAAAAGCCGCTAGAGACAAAGATAAGCAGGTAATAGCAACAGCTAACAACTGGATCAGATACACTGAAAGGGAAGAAGAAAGGGTTAAAAACCTTGAATTAAGAAGAGAGTTTATTAAGAATTCTTAGTAAATGTTTTAACTGAAAAGTTATATTCATTATCTTCATCTTTTTTAAAGTCTTCAGATTGTTCCAGAGTCCATTGGTCTAAATTAACTTCCGGATAAAATATATCACCATCTATCACACAATCAACTTGAGTGAGAACTAATTTATTAAAAAACTTTATTGATTCTCTAAAAAGATATCCACCACCTATAATCACAACTTCTTCTCCTGGTGAAACATTTTCGATAGCAGAATCAAGACTCTTGAATACCTCCGCACCATTAACATTCTGCAGTGTTGTCGATACTATAAAATTATTGCGATTAGGCAAAGGCTTCCCAATTGATTCAAAAGTCTTCCTTCCCATCAATATAGTTTTTCCAACTGTATAGTTTTTAAAGTGCAATAAATCTTTCTTTAATTTCCAGGGAAGATCATTATCCTTTCCGATAACATTATTATTTGAAACTGCAACTAGGTGACTTATTATCATATTAAATAGCCATTTTTGCTTTTATTGATGGGTGATGCTCATATCCTTCAAGAATAAAATCTTCAATTGAATATTTTTTTATATCATCAAGCGAATTGAGAGCAGGCATTCTTAACTTTGGTAATAGTTTGGGATCTCTTTTTAACTGCTCTTTAACTTGATCTATAGAATTATTATATATGTGAGCATCACCAAAAGAGTGAACAAACCTGCCCGGCTTCAGATTTAATATATTTGCGAGTATTGAAAGTAATAGCGCATAACTTGCTATGTTAAAAGGGACACCAAGAAACATATCAGCACTTCTTTGGTACATATGACAGCTTATTACTCCATTGTTAACATAATACTGAGACATAACATGGCATGGTGGCAGAGCCATCTTATCAATTTCACTTACATTCCATGCAGATAAAATATGCCTTCTGCTGTCGGGGTTATCTTGAAGGTCGGCAATTAGCTTTTTTACCTGATCTATGCCAGACCAGTCTCTCCATTGTGATCCATAAACAGGCCCAAGTTCCTTAATAGTTTCAGTATTAATATAGCCTAAATTCTTGCCTTGATTATCTGCGTTATCAGTCCATATAGTTGAGTATTGTGATAAATCTTTTAATTCATTTCTTGGTTTGCCATACCTTATTTCAGCAAGCCTTCTTTCGTCACTTGAGCCCTCTAAAAACCATAATAGTTCTGAGACTACTCCTTTCCATGCAAGAGATTTAGTTGTTACTGCAGGGAAGCCATCTTTTAAATCAAATGCAAGCTGATGGCCGAATGAGGAAATCGTTCCTGTATTTGTTCTGTCATCTTTAGTATCACCATTTTCTAAAATGTGCTCCAAAAGATCTAAATATGCTTTCATGCATTCTTCCTTGAGTGATTAAGTATTAACAGTCCAATAAAAATCATTGGTATACAAAGTATTTGCCCCATGCTCATATCATAGGCAAGAAATCCAATGTGTGAATCTGGTTGTCTATAATTTTCAATTATAAATCTTATTGTTCCATAAAGTATAAGAAATGATGAACATACAATACCTTTTTT
>JAQWXQ010000022.1 GCA_029254395.1 SAR86 cluster bacterium
CATCCAGGATAATAATAGTATTTTGCAGCCTGATAAAATCCAAAAGTTAAATCATTGTATGGTCCAACCCATTCTGTTGCATCAATTACCCCTGTCTGTAGAGCTGTAAAAAGCTCCCCCCCAGGAAGAGTTACTGGAATACCGCCTGCTCTTTTTAAAACTTCGCCTCCAATTCCAGGAATGCGCATTTTTAATCCCTTAATATCATCAAGAGAGTTAATTTCTTTATTGAACCATCCAAACATTTGAGTTCCAGTATTTCCAGCAGGAATCGGATAAATGTTAAAAGGTTCATATACTTCTCGCCAAAGCTCAAGGCCGCCACCTCTATTGGTCCATGCATTAATCTCGTCAGCTGTTAGTCCGAAAGGAACTCCTGTAAAAAACTGAGCAGCTGGGGCTTTTCCTTTCCAAAAATAGCCACCACTATGGCCCATTTGGTGAGACCCGCTTGATACTGCGTCAAAAACACCAAAAGCTGGGACTTGCTCACCTGCTCCGTAAACTGTAATTTTCATCTGGCCATTGCTCATTTCTTCAACAAGCTTTGCAATCCTTTCTGGCGCCATGCCAAGACCAGGATAGTTTTTAGGCCATGCTGTAACAAGCCTCCAGTTATAAGTCTTTTGCTGTTCTGGTTCAGAACTTGTCACAGAAGAACTGCTTCCAGAGCAAGCGGTTATAAGAATTAATGCGATTATGTTTATATAGTATTTTTTCATTATATTTTTTCTAGTTTTGCGTAAGCCATAACAAGCCATTTTGTTCCAGCTCTGTGGAAATTAATTTGAACTCTTGCTGCATCTCCCGAGCCTTCATAATTAAGAACAATGCCCTCTCCAAATGTTTTATGAAGTACTTTTTGCCCAAGAGCAATACCAATTTCTTCTTCAAACTCTAGCTTTGTTTCCTTGAAGCTCTTTTTATTATACGGGATTGTTGTTTGTGCCCTTGGTCTTATCTCGTTTATGAGCTCTTTAGGTATTTCTCTGATAAATCTAGAAGGCGGATTAAATGTATCTGACCCATGGAGTCTTCTTGATTCAGCATACGAAATATAAAGTTTTTGCATTGCTCTTGTGATCCCGACATAACAAAGCCTTCTCTCTTCTTCAAGCTGAGATGTGCTTTCCATTGATCTGCCATGAGGAAATAAACTTTCTTCAAGACCTGTCATAAGGACTAATTTAAATTCAAGTCCTTTTGCGGAGTGAAGTGTCATTAGTTGTGCTGCATCATCAGACTCTGAAGCTTGTCTATCTCCTGAATCAAGAGAAATGATATCTAAGTACTGTTCTGCAATCTCTATATTTGTTTTGTCTTCTGTAATGCTCTGCTCAAAGTTTTTTGTAGCTGTGACTAATTCTTCTAAGTTCTCTACTCTAGTTTTTCCTTTCTCTCCAGGCTCCTTGGCATGGTAGGCCATCAGTCCAGATGATTTAATAATCTCTTCCATCAAGTCTGAGAGCAAATTCTCTTCTATAAACTCTTTGCATCTTGAAACAAATTCTAAATATGATCTGAGGCCTGAGCCACCTCTTCCAGAAATGGACCCTTCATCTATAAGTTTGGCAGATGCTTTAATATATGAAATATTAAATTGTTTTGCGGTGCCTCTTATCTTTGCTAATGTTTTCTCTCCAACACCTCTTGTAGGATTGGATATTGATCTTTCAAAAGCCGGGTTATCAGAATGGTTAAATATAATTTTTAGATAAGCAATTGCATTTTTGATCTCCATTCTTTCATAGAAACGAAGCCCGCCGTATATTCTGTAAGGAATGCTTGCTCTTAGAAGTGCTTCTTCTATTGCTCTGGATTGAGCATTTGATCTATACAAGACAGCAGCATCAGAATAGAGTTCGCCCGATGACATCCAGTCTTTAAGAATGTCAGCAACAAATCTTGCCTCATCTTGTTCGTTATATGCTTGATATAGAACTATAGGCTCGCCCTCTAGTTGCTCTGTCCAAAGATTTTTTCCAAGGCGCTCTGTATTGTTTTCAATCAGTGCGTTTGCTGCTCCCAGAATAATATTTGTTGATCTATAGTTTTGCTCAAGCCTAATAATCTCTGTGTCTTCAAACGTCTTTGTAAATGAGTCAACATTTTCAACCTTGGCACCTCTCCATCCATAAATAGACTGATCATCATCTCCAACAGCAGTAATGGATGTATTCTCAGAGGCAATTTCTAATAACCACTGATACTGAATAGTATTAGTATCTTGAAACTCATCAACAAGAATTGAATGGAATCTAGTATGGAAGAACTCCCTCACACGTTCATTATTTTTAACAACTTCGTATGCTCTTAATAACAGTTCTCCAAAATCTACTAAATTGTCTCTAGCACATAGGTCTTGGTATTCTTTATATATTTTATTAATTGTTTCCTTGGTGTAATCTCCTTTATCATCGACATCATTGTGCCGTAGGCCATCATCTTTCCATGAATTAATTTGCCATTGTGTTTGCCTTGATGGCCAGGTTGCCTCATCAAGACCAGACTCTTTAGCTATTCTTTTAATAATTCTTAATTGATCATCGGAATCCAATATAGTAAAGCCACTTGAAAGATTTGCTTCTGCATGAAAACGCTTCAAAAGCTTATGAGCTAAGCCATGAAAAGTTCCAACCCAAGCATCAAACATTGGGGCTTGAAGAAGCTCCTCTATTCTTGACCTCATTTCTGCTGCTGCTTTATTTGTAAAAGTTACCGCCATAATAGAGGCTGGGTTCCTTTTTAAAGCTTCTACTTCCCATGCCATTTTGTGCACAAGGACTCTAGTTTTACCAGACCCTGCTCCAGCAAGAACCATCAGATGTTTTTTCTCAGACGTAACAGCGCTTCTTTGCTGGTCATTTAAATTATCTAATATATGAGATACATCCATTTGGGCTTCATTTTTTTGTCTAAGAGGGATATTCTAACCTTTATGCCAACAAAATTATTGAGACAAATTAAAAATAGCTTGCCTGAATTGAGAAAATCAGAAAAAAAAGTAGGTGAGTTTATTTTAGAGAATCCAAAATCAATTGTTAGCATGAAAACAGCTGAAGCCTCAGAAAGGATTGGTATTAGCGAGCCTACATTAATAAGGTTTTGCAAGGCTCAGGGTTTTAGTGGTTATCAAGATTTTAAAATTAATCTTTCCCAGCAATTAGCTGCTGACGATTACTTTGTGATGTATGAAATTGATGAAAACGATTCAATTCATGAGTTGTGTGAAAAAGTTTTTGATACGACTATCAGTGAAATTTTAAATGTAAGATCGCAAATAGATCAAAATATTTTAGAAGAAGCTATCGAAGCTCTTGCAAATGCGAGGAGAGTTGAATTCTATGCTTTTGGTGGGTCAGCTCCTGTTGCAATGGATGCGCAACATAAGTTTTTTAGATTAAAGATTCCATCCTCATTCATTTCAGACCCACACATACAATTTATGTCAGCTAATTCTCTTGGCAAAAAAGATGTGGTGGTTGCCATATCTCAATCAGGAACTACGTCAGCGTTAGTTGATAGTGTAAATATTGTAAGAAAATCAGGTGTAAAAGTTATTGGCATAATGCCAGCAGGAACACCTCTTGCAAATATATGTGACTATCCTTTAACTATAGATGTTGGAGACAATAATAGGTTATCAAAACCTAATACTTCTAGAATCGCCTATACAGCTGTTATTGATGTTATGACCATGGGTGTAGCGCAGCTCAAGCCTGAAGCACAAGAGCATCTTTACAATATTGTAGATAGCCAAAGATCCTTAAGAGTAAAATAACTCAAATATTGGCCAGCATTTTTTCTGTGCAATGCCATAATTTTTCCGCTTCACTAGGGTCTACCGCCCAATCCCTTACTCCAAAATACCTTTCTTCTGGACTTCCACCTGCAAGATTTGCGACATCACAATTTTCACAATAAAGACCGCCTTTATTATCTAGCTGACTGCTTGTAGCTGCCCAAAGAGAAGTACTGGCGCCTTGTGTAGATGATTTAAAACCAGCCTTTGCTAATTCAGACAGGGATCCATCTGCGTTAAGCCAGCCCATTGCAACCATCTCTTCTTGCTGAAGATGTCTTTGAAGTGGAGTGAAAATACCTCCAGGGTGAACCGCAAACGACCTTATGTTTTTATCTTTAAATCTTCTGTCTAATTCAATAGAAAATAAGCTAGTGGCTGTCTTTGATTGTCCATAAGAAACCCACTTGTCATATGAATTTGAGAAATGGATATCATCCCAGCATATTCCGGAAAACTTATGAGCTGTTGAGGAAAGATTTATAATCCTAGCTCCACTTGATTGATCCATGGAATCAACTAACTCATGTGTAAGCACAAAATGCCCAATATGATTCACAGCAAACTGTAAATCCCAACCATTAGATGTTTTAGATTCTGGGCAAGCCATTATTCCGGCATTGTTGATAAGAATGTTTAGGGAAAGATTCTTCTTAACAAGGTCTGTAAAACGCTTTATAGACTCTAAGTCTGAAAGATCCATCTCAAATATATGATCTTTTGGAATAATTCCATCTAGAGCCACCATTGCTTCCTCAGGCCTTCTTGCAGGAATGATTACACTTGCTCCTGCCTCTGAAAGAGCTCTTGTTGTTTCGATGCCAATGCCTGAATATCCTCCGGTAACAATAGCCGTCTTACCACTCAGATTGATGCCATCTAGTATTTCAGATGGCTCTGATTTTGCTCCAAAACCTGAGTTTAAATTCTTCTGATCATTTGAAATCATTTTCTTATATCTCCCTCTATAATATAGTTATAGTAAAACAAATTAGGAGATAAAGGTGACGCAGGAAGTAAAAGATTTTTTTTCAACATATAGTGATTTTGTTGCAAAGGTAACAAGTGAGCCAAGCATGGACTTAGATGCTTTAAAAAGAAGCTTTGATGATATTGAAAGTAACTCTAATATCAAAACAGCAAGACTTCTAACCGCAGCTTTAGGCTTGGGAAGTGAGACTGGAGAATTTGTTGAAATAGTAAAAAAAATGATTCTGCAGGGCAAGCCGCCTTCCGATGAAAATATCTTTCATATGAAAAGAGAGTTAGGAGATATTATGTGGTACTGGACGACTGCCTGTGCTTCTTTAGACCTAGATCCGTTCGA
>JAQWXQ010000042.1 GCA_029254395.1 SAR86 cluster bacterium
TGAAAGCCATGAAAGAAATGATGGAGAGCACTGTTGAATTAGACATACCATTAATCGCAGATGCTGAAATAGGAGCAAATTGGAATGAAGCTCACTAATTTATTTAAATTAAGCGTTCTTTTACTATCTGCGAGTAGTTTACTTGCTTTTGACGATGGAGGATTTAAACAATATTTTAAAGATACTGCAAAAGAAGAAATAATTCAGTTTAGGTCTTGCATTCAAAATGAAGGCCTGGATGTTAAAAATCAAATTAACACAAAATGCCAAATCTCAAAAAAGCTTAGCAACGCCGTGTTTCTTGTAGAGGGTTACAATATAAATAAGTTTAATTTACTGCCCAATTACAAGTCATATAAAAAGATTTCCTCAAGTAAAATTAGATATCCTAAGCATATGCTGAACCAGAAAAAGGAAGGGTATATATCACTAAGCTTTGATATTAATGAGCAAGGTCGCGTTGAAGATATTAAAGTTATTGAGGAGCTATGTGGAAATGTAAAAAGTCCTTTTACCAAGTATAAAGAGTGCAAAGGTTTTGAGAGGGCAGCAGTCTATGCCTTAAAAAAAAGATTTTTTTATGAACCAAGCCAGTATGACGGTAAGGCTATAAGAACCAATAATGTTAAGGCTAGACTCAGCTTTTTTTACGAACCAAGCCCTGTCACCATATCAAAGCGTGAGAGGAGCGCTGCAGCCAAATCAGAGAAAGCATTCTCTTTAGGCAATTACGAAAAAGCATTTGAGGAAGCAGCCATGCCTAATCTTGATCACAGGATGCTTGATTTTCTTGCATCTAAGGCTAAATTTTATTTGCAAGAATACGAAGAGGCAGCCAACCATATGAATAGATTTATAACTGACTCTGCAAATTCTGAAAATCAATTCTCTGAATCAATGATGGCAGAGAGCCTTTCAATTATGATCACATCTCTATTTAATCAAAATAAATTTAGTGAAATCGTTGAGTATGAGAAAGCTTACTCAGTCTATTTTAAAGAAAGAAAAGGGTTTAAAGAATTATTAGTAACAACTAATTTGTACATTGGGATTGCATTTATAAACACAGGCAATCTGCAAGATGGAATTTTTTATTTAGGGATGGCATCAAAGTATTCCGACAGCCAGCCCCAGAAAGATTATATTTTAAATCTCTATAACCAGGTTTCTAATTATCTATAGAGCCTGACCAAACAAGAGGGGCATAATTTAGATCTTCTTTTTTAAGAACAACAATCCCATGCATTTTTCTTAAATCAGATATTTTCATATTCAAATATCTTTCCGGAACTTGAAATGGCCACTTTTTTTTCATTTTAAATGTTTTAAAGATAACCTTTCTTTTTACCGCCATAACATTCCAATAAAGCTTTAAAAAACCCATTACACCAAGCTCTTTGAAAAGGTATTTTGTTAGTTCTTTTATTTGAGGAAGCCTGTTGTAGCCAAGAAGATAGCTCCATTTAAACCTTGATCCCCACAAGACCCATGTATCCAAAATAGCCTCTTGATCTAGGCTGATATCTAGACCAAAAATAACATGAGTACAATCATGATCTCTAAGAAGCGTTCCAGAGCTTTCTGTATCAACAAAAACTTCTTTGTTTTTAGGAAATGAATCATAGTAGCACTGAAGACCCTCAGCCAAAGTAAGATCGCAATTCTGTTTCTGGTATTCAAGCATTAACAGAACTCAAGTATGGCTTTTGATAGCCTATCAAACCCAACATTATCTTTAGATGATACCGCCAAGGCTTCACAATCATGCATTTTTTTATTTACAGCAGAAATTGCTTTGAATTTTTGGTTGTTTGAGAATTTATCACTTTTTGTTAAAACTGGGATGAATGCAACATCAGAAGCATTGCATAAATCAATCATATCTCTATCACTGTCCTTCAAAGGGTGTCTAATATCCATAAAAATAACTACAGCTTTTAAGGCATCTCTCTTTGCAAAATATTCTTCTAAAAGAGGAGCCCAATCTTTTCTTTTATGAAAACTTGATTTAGCAAAACCATACCCAGGAAGATCCACAAGCTTTAAAGAGTCGTTAACTTTAAAGAAATTTATTTCAGTCGTTCTGCCTGGCGTTTTGCTTATTCTTGCAAGCTTTGGATTTTCTGTAAGAGCATTTAATGCGCTAGACTTACCTGCATTGGACCGACCGGCAAGCAATATTTCAGCGCCATGATCCTCAGGAAGGCTTTTGAACTTGGTAACCCCAAGCATAAAATCAGTATTTTTAAAAAGGTTTTTCATTTAAACGTTTATATCATATCAAGCATTGTTTATAATACACCCATACTCACCACAAGAATTACATAAGAAAAATGAAACTAATTTTAATGTTCTTAACTATCACCAGCTTCTCAATAGTTGCTGCTGAAAAAGAAATGCCAAACCTTGCCGAAAAAGGAAATGCAAATGCAGGAAGTAATTTAGTTGCGACATGTGCAGCCTGCCATGGCTCTGATGGTAATAGTGTAAATTCAGATTGGCCAAAACTAGCTGGACAAAATCAAAAATATATTTACGATCAACTCAAGTTATTTCAAAGTGGCGACAGGCAAAACGCCTTAATGATGGCTGTAACTCCATACTTAAATACTCTAAAAGATGAGGATTTGCTTGATATAGCAGCTTTTTATGAATCAAATGCAACTTCAGTTGGTCAGGCAAAGGATGACGAAGAGCTATTAAAACTTGGTATGAGTTTATATAGAGGTGGAAACCTTAAAAAAGGTATACCTGCATGTACAGCATGCCATTCAGTATATGGCAATGGAAATGGCCTTGCAGGTTTTCCAGCGGTGGCAGGTCAACAAGTTGGCTATCTAACATCTACTTTAAAAGCATATAGATCTGGTGAAAGAAATGCTGGTGATTATGCTTCTGTAATGCAGGCCGTATCTCAAAATCTCTCTGATGAAGATATAGATGCACTGGCTAATTATATGCACGGACTTTACAAATGAAAAATTTAAAACTATTTAACTTAACTCTTTTAGCCATATCAATATTCAGCTTTTCTGGCGTGGCAAATGCAGAATATAAAATGGGAAAAGATTACACAAGAATAGACAACCCTCTGCCTGTAAAACAAGATGGTGTAGTTGAGGTAATGGAAGTATTTTGGTATGGCTGTGGTGCTTGCTACACTTTCGATGGGCCGGTTAATGGCTGGAAAAAAACACTTCCTAATGATGTTGATTTTTCAAAGCTACCTATAACATGGGCGGCAATACACCAAAGACATGCAGCACTTTATTACACAATTGAAGCTCTAAACTTGTCTGAAAGCGCTCATTCGGCAGTATTTGTGGCAATACATAAGGAAAAGAACTTTTTAAACTCAGATAAATCAATTGTTAAGTTTTTAAAAGGTTTTGGTGTGGCTCCGGAGACCTCAGAAGCATATCTCAAATCATTTGCAGTTAAACAAAAAGTTAGCAGAGGTATTAAAATTGCAAAACAGCTGAAGCTAAGCTCAACGCCAATGCTAATTATTGATGGAACATATATCATTACGCAAAAAAGATCATTTGAAGAAATGTTTAAAGTTGCAGAATATGTTGTAGAGATGCAACGATCAAGATCGTAGAAAATTCCCAAAATATATATATAATGCAAACAAATTATGAAAAAAAATAAATATTATCTAGTCATTTTACCTCTTTGCGCACTCTTTCTTTTTAATGGAAAGAAGTATGACGAGTCGGTTATTGAAAGAATCCATCTTCAAGTAAATGTATGTCTAGAAGGTCAGCAGTGTGGAGAAGTGGCTCAATCTTTATCTTCAAAGTCTGCTAGGTCTGTCGATCAAATTTATACTTCTGGTTGTGCAGCATGTCATGATGCAGGTGTCGCCGGAGCACCAATAACAGGTAATGTAGGCCAATGGGCAAACAGAATGCCTAAAGGAATGGATATGCTTGTTAACAATGCATATAACGGATACAACGCCATGCCTGCTAAAGGATTATGTGCTGACTGCTCCAAAGACGAGATTGCTGCAGTTGTTAAGTATATGCTAGATAAATCAAGCTAAGATTTTTCTAGACTTTCTATTCTTCTCTCTAAATCGTTCGCAAGTTTTAACAAAGCCTCATATTTAGTCTTTTTTACAAAACCATTGCTTTCAATTATTTCTTCTATCTTTGGAGATAGATTATTACTTAAGTCTTGAGACAGATTATTTGGAATTAAATCAATAACTCCCCCCAATTCTTTTTTTAAAATGTTAATTATTGCTTTGGTTATATCTTTATCACTCATCGTTGCTTTCAATTAATTTAGTTATTTTACTCCAGTCATCAAATTGCAATGGTTCCTTTATGCTTTCCTCTTCCCAGTTTTCATTTGAACCGTTAAACCATATCGCATTAATTCCTAAATCAAGAGCTCCCTTTACATCGTTAATAGGATGGTCGCCAATATGAATAATTTCATCATACTCTAGGTTGTCGTACTTGTTTTTTGCAGCTATGAAGTGACCCTTTTCAGGCTTATTAGATTTAACATCATATGAACTTATAGAAAAATCAAAATGTTTACCAATACCAAAATGATTTATATCGGCATTTCCATTTGTTAAAACTCCCAAAGAATAACTAGTTGAAAGCTCCTCAACAGCCTCAAAAACATTTTTATAAAAAGTGACTTCATGTCGTTTTTTAAGAAAAAATTTATAGCATTTATTAACAAGCTCTTCACTATTCTCTTGAGAATAGCCGGCTTCAAGTATTTTTTTTTGGTAGATGGCTCTTCTAAGCCCTTTAATATCCCATTCAAATGATGGGTCTGTTTCAATTAATTTTTTTCTGAAAATTAAAAAATCAGACATTGAGCCCCATTCTTGCTTACCAATATAGCCCTCAAGAAAATCTCTGGTCGATCGCTCAGCACTTATTATTACTGGATTTATATCCCAGAAAGTATCGTCAAGATCAAAAGTTATTAATTTAATTTTCTTCATTTTTTGCCCTTGGATGAGATTTATCATAAACCTTTGCTAGATGCTGATAATCTAATTTTGTATATATCTGTGTGGTTGATAATGAGCTGTGGCCTAGAAGCTCTTGAATCGTTCTCAGATCACCGCTTGATTCAAGCATGTGAGTTGCAAAACTATGCCTAAGCATGTGTGGGTTTACTTTTGGCAAGCCTTGCTTAGTTGACATTCTTGCAAGCCTCATTTGTATACTTCTAACCGAAAGCCTTCCCCCTTTTAAATTTATAAATAATGCTGGCATATTTGGGTTAGAAAAATTTATTCTTTCATTAATCCAATTTTTTATAGCTGTTATTGCATACCTGCCAACAGGTACAAGCCTAACTTTTGACCCCTTACCCAATATTCTTAAAAATGACATTTCCTCCTCAAAATCGGACAAATCAATTCCAGCAACCTCAGAAACACGCAAACCAGAAGAATACATTAATTCTATAAGTGCTAGATCCCTTATTTCTAAAACACTCTCTGGTTTAAAGCTTAATAAGAGCTCTACATCTTCAGGCGACAAAACCTCAGGCAAATAGCTTGCAGTTTTTGGGGCTGTGACTAGCTCAAATGGTGATGTGGTTATTAAACTATTTTTTTTCAAAAACTTAAAAAATCCCTTTGCCGCAGACAGATGCCTATGAATTGAACGAGGGTTGTTTTTATGCTGATATAGGTCTCCTATCCAACCAGAACACGTGTTTTCATCAATATTTTTATAAGACGAAATCCCAATATTTTTTAAATAAGTACTTAATTTAGAGAGATCTCGAGAATAAGAACTTACAGTATTTATTGAAAGATTTCTGACATCTTTTATGTACTCTAAGTAAAACGAAATATCTTTTTTAACAAAATATTCTGATTTAGGCATCAGATCCAATTGTCACTAGTCTTTTTTCAACAATATCTCTTATATACTGAATAAATGTTGTATCCTCGTCACCAAGATATTTACTTCTATCAAAGCTCCCAAGCGCAAGAATACCTATTTTTTTTCCAGATATAAAAACTGAAAGAACCATTGATTGGACTTCTTGATTTTTAAATATAGTGGAAATCTTTTCTTTTGCATAAGGGCCGCAATGAATTGCACCTTTATGCAAGGAGAGTCCTGTTTTATTCTCTAGATCTTCAATCTCTTCATTTTCATAGAATGACAATTCACAAACATCAACATTAAATTTTTCTAAAAAAGCTTGCTTAACTGTTTTAGTTATCTCTTCATTGGATGTTGAACCAAGTATGTTTAATGTAAGGTCTTTGGATTTATTAAAAAGATCTTCATTTAACGATGCTGTTTTCATGAAGCTCGATAGAAGATCCATTAGCTCTTTTTGCTCGTCCCGAAGCCTGTGTATTTGCCTTTCTAGCAAGGAGGATGCAGTTCCCGCAGAAGAATGATTAAATTTTAATTCGCTTATCAATGATTCCCTATCCTTAAAAAAATCCAAATTTTCAAGAAGAAAAATTTCTACATCTTTTGGGTCAAGTTTTTTGTTCATTCTTCTATTACTCCCTTAAATACATTTTTAGCAGGACCAATCATTTTTAGTTTGTCTTTGTATGGTGAGAATTGCAACTTCCCACCAGACGATATTATTGTTGTTTTACTTTTTTTATGCAGTTCAATTGATGCAACAGAGGCAGAAGCAGAACCGCAAGAAAGTGTTTCGCCAGCCCCATTTTCATAAGTCCTAATATAGATATCCCCTCCATTTTTTTTATAAATAGATAGGTTAATTTTTTTAGTTGTTATTTCTGGTTGTAATTTCTTATACAACTCCTCAAGCTTATAATCATTGATAGATCCCAGCTTGATGCATAAATGTTTATTTCCACAATCTACAAGAGAGTAGGTGGCGGCACTTAAATGTTTATTTATATTTTTATCAAGATCTCGATCCTCAATATGATTTGGCATTTCTATAATAGCTTCTACCAGACTCCCTTTCCGTGAACACCAAATAGTTCGTGTAGAGGTTTGAAGTTGAATTTTTTTATGTGGAGAAAGTTTTTCTGACCATATAAAAGATGCAGCACATCTTATTCCATTGAGGCACATTTTTGCAGTTGTTCCATCGCTATTAAAAAACCTTATAAAAAAATCAGCCTCTTTATTGGTTGGGGCTTCAATTAATATAAGCTGATCAAATCCGATTCCATTATTTCTATCAGCAAGTTTAGATATTTTGCCTTTTGAAAGAACAAAGTCATTAATTAATGAGTTGATAACAACAAAGTCATTTCCATTGCCATGCATTTTATTAAACTTAATCATTTGGAACTTCTTCTAGGTTCAATAAATCTGCATAACTCTCTCTTCTTTTTACAACCTCAAACTCAGACCCATCAACCAAAACTTCGGCACATCTTCGTCTTGAGTTATAGTTCGAAGACATTACAAAGCCATAGGCGCCAGCTGTTTTTACCGCCAAGACATCGCCTTCCTTGGCTGAAAGAGTAATATTTTTTCTAATAAAGTCAGATGATTCACATATCGGACCAACAATATTCCAATTATTGGTACTCGTTTTTTGGCTATTGTTAATATTCCATACATCATGCTCAGCCCCATATAGAGAAGGCCTCAGAAGGTCATTCATTGCTGAGTCTACAATCAAAAAATTATCTTTAATATACTCAACTGAGGTGAGCAATGTTCCAGCATTGGCAGAAATGGTTCTCCCTGGCTCTAATACAATATTTTCTCTTCTGTTGCCCATAACATCTTCAATAGCTCTCACCAAATCAGCAGGATTAGGAGGCGTTTCGCCATTATATGGAACACCTAGACCTCCACCCATATCTAAAAATTTAAGTTCAACACCAAGTGCGTTTATTTTATCTGCAAGTTCAACCGTTTTCTCTGCAGCGGTCTTGTAACTTTCTAGGTTAAGTATTTGAGACCCTATATGGCATGCCAGCCCTACTAAATTAATACTTTTTGATTTGTTTGCATATTCAGCTATTTGCATAACCTCTTTAAGAGAGGAAATTCCGAACTTATCTCCCTTCCTTCCGGTTGTTATATAGTCATGTCCTCCAGAATCAACTTCTGGATTAAATCTAATAGAAATAGATGCATTAATATTTAGCTTATTAGCAACACTCTCAATTCTTTTTAGCTCAGAGCCTGATTCAATATTAAATGAAAGAATCCTGTTTCTAATTCCATATTCAATCTCTTCTTCTGACTTACCAACTCCAGAAAAAATTATTTTATTTGGATCAGCTTTAATTGTTAAAACCCTATGAAGCTCTCCACCAGAAACAATATCAAAGCCACAACCAATTTTTTTAAGAACATTTAGAACCGAAAGATTGCTTAATGATTTAACAGAAAAACAAATTAAGTTATTGGCTGACGAAAATGATTTTAAGTATGCATTAGCATGTCGTTCTAAAGTTTTTTTTGAATAAACATATGCAGGCGTTCCTACTTTGTCACAAATACTTTTAAGATCAACTTCCTCACAAAAGAGCTTATTGTCTTTATATGCAAAGTAGTCCATTAGTCTGAACTATCCTCTATTGGCATATTTTCAATCAATGGGCCCTTTACACCACACCCAGAGATAATACATAAAGATAAAAAAATGAAAAAAGAGCTAAATAGAAGCTTATTAATATTTGTATGTTTCATCTTTGAAAGGCCCTTCTTGCGGGACATTGATATATTCTGCCTGATCTTGGGTAAGCTCAGTCACAACACCCCCAAAACCTTTTACCATGAGTGATGCAACTTCTTCATCTAATTTTTTAGGGAGCACTTCAACTTTTATCATAGAGGCCTTAACTTCATCATCATTGATATTTGCAAATCCCTGTTCATATAGATAAATTTGAGCCAGAACCTGATTTGCAAAAGATCCATCCATAATTCTACTTGGATGGCCCGTAGCGTTGCCGAGGTTAACAAGCCTTCCCTCAGAAAGAAGTATTAAAAAATTCCTGCTACTTAAATCAGGGATAGCATCGGGTGCTGTATCCCTAAAAATTCTATGCACCTGAGGCTTAATTTCTTCCCAGTGCCACTTATCTCTCATATAAGCAGTATCAATTTCGTTGTCAAAATGCCCTATATTACATACCACAGCAGTATTCTTAAGAGATGAAAGCATTGCTGAATCACAGACATTTACATTGCCTGTTGTAGTGACGATGAGATCAGTATCTTTCATAAGATCAACATTTATATCTTCAATTTTTCTAGTCACCTTTCCATTTTTATAACATGAAACAACGCTATATCCATCCATACAAGCTTGCATGGCACATATAGGGTCTGCTTCAACCACTCTCACTATCATACCTTCTTGAGACAGGCTAGCTGCAGAGCCTTTCCCAACATCTCCGTATCCGATAACAAGTCCCTTCTTTCCAGAAAGTAACATGTCTGTTCCCCTTTTAAGAGCATCATTCAAGCTATGTCTACATCCATACTTATTATCATTTTTAGCCTTAGTAACAGAATCATTAACATTAATTGCAGGAACCTTCAGGCTATTGCTCTCTAACATTTCCTTGAGCCTATGAACTCCGGTCGTTGTCTCTTCAGAGATCCCATGTATTCTTTCTAACATTTCAGGATATCTTTCATGAATCATGGTGGTTAAGTCGCCTCCATCGTCAAGGATCATATTTGCATCCCATGGAGTGCCATCTTTCAGAATTGATTGCTCAATACACCAATCAAACTCTTCTTCTGTTTCACCTTTCCATGCAAAAACAGGAACTCCAGCAGCAGCCATTGCAGCAGCAGCATGGTCTTGTGTAGAAAATATATTGCAAGACGACCATCTTATCTCGGCCCCAAGATCTATTAAAGTTTCCATAAGAACGGCTGTTTGAATGGTCATGTGAATGCATCCAATTATTCTGGCGCCTTGAAGAGGCTGATCGTTTCTATATTTATCTCTTAAGGCTATAAGAGCCGGCATTTCATTTTCAGCCAAAGATATCTCTCTTCTTCCAAAATCAGACAAGCTTATATCTGCTACTTTATAGTCATTAATCATTTTAATTTTCTCCATTAAATGCGTCTTTTCTTAGAGCATCTTTTTTATCTGTTTTTTCCCAACTAAAATTATTATCCAGCCTTCCGAAGTGCCCAAAAGCAGCCGTTGGAAGATAGTTTATATTTTTTAAATTTAACATTTCAATAATACTTTTTGGCCTTAGATCAAAATGCTTATCAACTAATGCATAGAGTTTTTCTTTAGAAATTTTTTCTGAATCAAAGGTGTTTATATTGATGGATGTCGGCTCAGCCACTCCAATGGCATAAGAAACTTGGATTTCACAATAATCTGCCAAACCAGCTGCAACAATATTTTTTGCTACATAACGCAAGGCATATGCTGCAGACCTATCAACCTTAGATGGGTCTTTGCCAGAGAATGCTCCGCCGCCATGTCTTGCCATTCCCCCATAGGTATCAACAATTATCTTTCTTCCTGTCAATCCACAGTCTCCTACTGGCCCGCCAATTACAAATTTACCTGTTGGGTTGATAAAGATTTTGGTCGACTCTAGCATCCATTCCCTAGGAACAACGGGAGATATAATTTTTTCCATCACCAAATCTTTAATCTCTTGTTGAGAAACTAATTCAGAGTGTTGCGTTGATAAAACAATAGCAGAGAGACCTTTAATACTTTTACCCTCATTTCCATAAATTACGCTCACTTGGCTTTTAGCATCCGGCCTCAGCCATTGCAGCTCGCCTGATCTCATCAATTCAGTTTGTTTTTTTACCAACCTGTGAGCTAGATCTATAGGAAGTGGCATTAAAGATTCTGTTTCGTTGCAAGCATAGCCAAACATAAGGCCTTGGTCTCCAGCGCCCTGTTCTTGGCTTTCACCCTCACCTTCATTGACACCTTGAGCAATATCTAGAGACTGTTGAGATAATAAATTTTTAATTTCACATGTATCCCCATTAAAGCCAAGGGCATCATCGTTATAGCCTATACCCAAAATTGTTTTGCGAACAACTTCTTCTATATTTGGCTTTGCAGTAGAGGTTATCTCGCCAGCAACAAATACAAGATTATTTTTAATCATTGTTTCACAAGCAACCCTGCTCTCAGGATCGGCAGAAAGATAAGCATCTAAAATAGCATCTGAGATTTGATCACACACTTTATCTGGATGACCTGCTGATACAGATTCTGAAGTAAAAATATAACTCATATTATCAATGTATTTAGTTGTGAATCAGATTGCTATTATTACAGTATTTAGTGAAGAAAAATAACAATAATTTTCGATATCTGGATTTTATAGAAATTTGATTTTTTTTTCTATCAATTTAGATTTTAAAATATTATGATTCTTCTTATTTAGGGGAAAAAATTGAATCCATCAGAACCAACAAACGCACTGAGATTTTTATCAATTGATGCTGTCCAAAGAGCTAACTCGGGGCATCCAGGAATGCCCATGGGTATGGCAGAAATTGCAGTTGCCTTATGGAAAAACCTTAAACATAATCCATCTAACCCAAGGTGGTTCAATCGGGATAGGTTTGTGCTGTCGAATGGTCATGGCTCAATGTTGCTTTACAGCCTCCTCCATTTAAGTGGTTATTCAATAAGCATTGATGATTTAAAAGACTTCCGTAAATTAAAGTCGAAAACCCCAGGTCATCCAGAGTATGACATTGATAATGGAATTGAGACAACAACTGGACCATTGGGTCAAGGGATTGCCAATGCAGTTGGTATGGCGATAGCTGAAAAATCTCTATCTGCCCAATTTAATACAAATGATATTTCTCCAATTGATCATTTCACCTATGCGTTTGTCGGTGATGGCTGTCTTATGGAAGGGATTTCTCATGAGGCATGCTCATTTGCCGGGACACACGAACTAGGCAAGCTTATATGTTTTTATGATCAAAATGGAATATCAATTGATGGCGAGATTGACAACTGGTTTACCGATAATACCGTAGAGCGTTTTAATAGCTATGGCTGGCAAACCATATCGGTAGATGGCCACAATATTGATGAAATAGACAATGCTATAAGGTCAGCGAAATTGGAGGTTTCAAAACCTACAATGATCTTCTGTAAGACAACAATCGGCTTTGGTTCTCCTAACAAATCTGGCACGTCTGGTGTGCATGGTTCCCCACTTGGCGAAGATGAGATACAGAAAACGAGAGAGGTTTTGGGCTGGAATCATGAGCCATTTAATATTCCTGCCAATGTTTATGATTTTTGGGATGCGAAAATTGCTGGCGAAGAACATAACAGTAACTGGGATTCTGTTATGCGCTCATACGAAAGCAAGCATCCTGAAAGATATGTTGAGCTTACAAGAAGAATTGATGGCAAGCTTCCAGCAAACTTTGATTCAAAATATGAAAATTTCTTGAATGAAGCAATCTCTAATGATGCGCCAATGGCAACCAGAAAAGCATCCCAAGTATGTTTAGATTTTTTTGTTAAAGAACTTCCTGAGCTAATTGGAGGCTCTGCAGATTTAACCCCATCAAATAATACTTTTTCTAAATCAAGCTCTGCTTTTTCTAATGAAAAGCCAGATGGAAATCATATTAATTATGGTGTTAGAGAGTTTGGAATGTCAGCCATAATGAATGGGATGGTTTTGCATGGAGGAATTAAACCTTATGGAGCAACATTTTTAGTATTCACAGACTATGCAAGAAATGCTTTAAGGCTTTCAGCCCTGATGGGACTGCCCAATATTTTTGTTTATACACACGATTCAATTGCTTTAGGTGAGGATGGACCAACCCACCAACCAATTGAACACTTAGTAACATTAAGAGCTACTCCCAACCTTTATAACTGGAGGCCTGCAGATTTGGTTGAAACCGCCGTAGCATGGAAGCAAGCTGTATCAACTCTGACATCACCCTCAACGTTAATATTTAGCAGGCAAAATACTTCAGTATTAAACAGAGATAGCAACCAAGTGAACCTCATTCAAAAAGGAGGCTATCTATTAAAAGAACATGCTGCTCCTGATTTATGCATAATTGCTTCAGGCAGCGAAGTTCAGCTTGCATTAGATGCTGCGTCAAACTTGAGTAAAGATGGGATAAATGCAAATATTATTTCGATGCCATCGCTAGATTTATTTCTAGAACAATCAGATGACTACAAGGCATCTGTTCTTGGTCAAAATCTACCAACGCTTGCCGTTGAAATGGCACATCCAGATTCTTGGTACAAACTGCTAAATAAATCAGATAAGGTTTTGGGTATTGAAACTTTTGGGGAGTCCGCTCCTGCATCGGATTTAATGGAGCATTTCGGCTTCACTATCAACAACGTTGTCTCAATGGCAAAATCATTATTAGATGAAGAGTCTAGTTGAGCTAAATATTACTGACAAAAATCTTGTTATTAGGGCGGATATGAATGTCCCTATAAAAAACGGAGCTATAAAGGATTTAACAAGAATTAAAGCCTGTCTGCCTTCAATAAAACATGCTCTAGCCAATAACTGCAAAGTGCTTCTTGTTAGTCATTTAGGAAGGCCTGTAGAAGGTAAAATTGACAAAGCATTCTCACTAAGCCCAGTTGCAGAGGCCTTATCTAGCATTCTTGATGAGCCGGTGCAATTAATAAGTAGCCTTGAAAGCGATGACATATTTAATACAAAAAACAACGTACAATTATTGGAAAATATAAGATTTTTTAGCGGCGAGATGTCCAACGATTCTTCTTTAGGAAAATTACTAGGAGGTATGGGGGATATATATGTTTTTGATGCTTTTGGTACTGCCCATAGAAAACAAGCCTCAACTCATGCTGCAATTCTTTCAAGTAAAGATTCATGTGGCGGAATTTTATTGAAGCAAGAAATAGAGTTTTTAAATAAAGCAATGCTGAATACTCTATCACCATATCTAGCTATTATTGGTGGAGCTAAAGTGTCTTCAAAGCTGGGACTTATAAATACATTAAATATGAAGGCTGATAGCATTATAGTTGGGGGAGGTATTGCTAATACTTTTTTGAAAGCGTCAGGTTATGAAGTTGGAACTTCTTTGGTTGAGGACTCTATGCTTGACATAGCTTCTGACATGCTCAAAAAAAATAAAATCTTACTACCATCAATGGTGGTCACATCAACTTCTTTTGAAGGCGCTGACGTAAAAATCAAAAAAATAGATGCTGTTACAAACGACGAAATGATCCTTGACCAGTTGTTAACTGAACAAATGCAAGATGTTATCAAAAGTTCAAAATTAATACTTTGGAATGGACCGCTTGGGGTATTTGAGAATCCTCTATTTTCGTCGGGGACAGAAAGCCTTGCTCAAAACATAAAAACGTCTGACGGCTATTCTATTGCAGGTGGCGGAGAGACTCTAAGCGCAATCAATACATTCATAAACAAAGATGATGTATCATATTGTTCTACCGGTGGAGGAGCATTTTTAGAATATATGGAAGGCAAGAAACTCCCCTCTATTGAGGCTTTAAGCAGACAAGAAATTGGATAAGGAGAAAAAATGGAATTGAATAATATAGAAGAAATAGCCTCATACATAGTTTCTGATGGGAAGGGAATTCTCGCAGCAGATGAGAGTAATCCTACATGTGGCAAGCGCTTTGACACTATCGGTGTTGAAAATATAGAAAGCAACAGAAGAGACTACAGAGAAATGTTATTTAGAGCTTCAGGCCTTAAAGATAATATTGGAGGAGTAATTCTTTTTGATGAAACGTTAAGACAAAATGCAAAAGATGGAACGCCGCTAATCGATATTATGAATGCAGCAGGAGCACTTCCAGGAATAAAAGTTGATAAAGGTCTAATCCCAATTTCTGATGGCTCAGATGAGGTTATTACACAAGGCTTAGACGGCTTAAATGATAGGCTTAAAGAGTATGTTGCCATTGGTGCGAAATTTACAAAATGGCGAGCAGTTATTAAAATTGGAAATGACATGCCCAGTGATCAATGTATAGATGGCAATGCAGATGCGCTAGCCGAATATGCAAAGCTTGCACAAAATAACGGGTTGGTACCTATTGTTGAACCAGAAATTCTAATGGATGGCGACCATACTATAGACCAATCTTTTAACGCCTCATCTAGAGCACTAGCAAGTTTATTCAATTCTTTAAAAGCTAAAGGCGTTAATCTAAAAGGGGTGCTACTAAAACCAAGCATGGTAACTCCGGGCTCTGAGGCAACACTTAAAGCAAGCGTTGAAGATGTTGCAAATATGACCCTCAAGTCTCTTAAAGAAAATGTCCCAGCAGAAGTTCCAGGAATAACTTTTCTATCAGGCGGCCAAACAGAAATTGAAGCCACACAGCACCTTGATGCAATGAACAAGATAGGCGGTTTTAGTTGGAAATTAAGCTTTTCATTTGGAAGGGCGCTCCAAGCAGGAGCTCTTAAGGCCTGGTCAGGCGATTCTGGAAATGCATTTATTGCTCAAGATATTTTATCTCATAGAGCAAAAATGAATAATTTAGCAGCTCAGGGAGATTGGATCATAGATCTAGAAGAAGAATTTTAAACGATTTTAATATAATTTTTGGAGAATTTAATGGAAATTAAGCATATATCTATTTTTTGTGGAGCACATGAGGGAAACAATCCTGTATATGCAGAAGAGGCTAAATCGGTTACTGAATTGATAGCTCAAAAAGGAGTTAATGTCGTATTTGGCGGAGGTAATGTTGGCCTGATGAAAATTATATCTGATACAGCTATAGACAATGGTGTAGAGGCCCTAGGCATTTCACTTCGCTCACTATATGAGCTAGAGCTTGTAAATCCAAGAATAGACGAGGTTGTTGTTGCGGAAACCCTTTTGGATAGAAAGGATGTATTTATGGATAGATCTGATGCATTCATAGTTTTACCCGGAGGTGTTGGGTCCATGGATGAGCTGTTTGAGGTTATGGCCAGCAATCAGTTAGGCATTATTAATAAACCTATAGGGATACTAAATACGGCTGGTTATTATGATCACTTAATAGCATGGATGGTAAAAGCGGTTGACGAAGGCTTTATAACAAAAGCTAATTTTGATGACTTGATAATTGCAGATACTCCAAAAGAGCTGGTTGAGGCCATACTTTCCAATAAAAGACCTGCAGACACAGATTGGACGAATAGACTGGGACTTTAGCTTATTTTTCTTTGCTTATAAGTAATCCCACCTCAAATAATATCCACATTGGAATAGCTAGGAAAAGCTGAGAGAATATATCTGGAGGGGTTAAAAGCATGCCTATAACAAAAAATAATAAAATTAAATAAGGTCTTGAGGCAGCCAAAGAAGATTTTTTAACAATACCTGAGCTCACAATCAGAAATGTAGCTATTGGCATTTCAAATGCAATACCAAAAGCAAACACAAGCTTCATTACAAAACTTATATATTGAGAAATGTCTGTCATCACCAGGACTGATCCAGGAGCAATCCCGATAAAAAACTTAAAAATTATTGGGCAAACAACAAAATATGCGAATGCTGCCCCTGTACTAAATAAAATTACTGTAGACAGCATTAACGGGCCAACAAATAACTTCTCATTTTTAAATAAACCTGGTGCAATAAACGACCATAGTTCATAAAAAAAATAGGGCATAGACAACAGAAATGCAGAAAAAATAAGAAGTTTGAAGGGCGCCATAAACGGGGAGGTGACCTGAGTAGCTATCATTGAACTATTCTCAGGCAGGGATGCAATTAAAGGCGATGCAAAAAAATTAAATAGATCAGAGGCAAACGGAGCTCCAACTAAAACAGCAAGGATCATCAAAACAGATACTCGTAAAAGTCTAGTTCGCAGCTCAAGAAGATGAGATGTCAATGTGTCTTTACTCATCTTTTTTAGAAGTGCCTGACAAATTCAGCTCTTCCATTCTCATTTCATTGAAAACATCTTTTTTTATCTCATCAGTTCCAATTTCTGATTCAAGATCGTTTTTAAAATTAGCGATAGAGAGTTGAATTTTTTTGTAAACTTTAACAACAAACTTCACAACGTCTGGAAGTCTCGTTGGGCCAACTATAAATAGACCAACAACCAGTATTAGTAAGATTTCCAAAAAACCAACTTGAAACAATTTCTATTCTTCTTCTTTTTTCGGATCTTCTTTAACACCTTCTTTAAAGCCTTTTACAGCCCCACCCAGATCCGATCCGATATTTTTTAATTTTTTAGTACCAAAAATTAGACCAACGATAAGAAGAATAATTATTAGCTCTTGCCATCCAAATCCCATATATTTCTCCTAAATTATTTTGTAAGCATTGCTAGAGCAATGATAGCTATTATAACAACTACACTGGCTCTTATCATGAATTTTTCTTTTTGAAGCTGAAGCTCCATTTTTTTAATTTTAAGCTCATTAGACTTTTGATTCTTTGCAAACCCTCTAAGCTCATCAAGCGTCTCGAAAACAATAAGAGGAAGTTCCGATGCTTTGTGCAAGATATCCTCTTTGTTATCTAGAATAAAATCTTTTAATTTAAGCGGATTTAATTGATCTTTAAGCCAATTATCCAAATAAGGCTCTGCAATACCCCAAAAATCTAACTCAGGATAAATTTGCCTTCCCATCCCCTCAATATGTATAAGTGTTTTTTGTAAAAGAACAAGCGACGGCTGAAGTGAGAGCCCAAATGGGCGAGTGCTCTGAAAGAGATATAGTAGCAACTTGCCAAATTCAATCTCTGATAATGGCTTTTCAAAAATTGGTTCACAACATGCCCTAAGAGTATTTTCTAGATCTATTTGATTGGATGATACATCAACCCACCCAGACGAAATAAATAATTGAGATAAAGACTTATAATTCTGCTTTAAAACAGCTTGCAGCATTCTAGCAAGAATATACCTTTCCTCATTAGAAAGGGACCCTGAAATAGCGCAATCTATTGCTATATAGCCTGGGTTTTCAGGATTATTTTTTGCAACAAAAATATTTCCAGGATGCATGTCTGCATGAAAAAAGTTATCTCTAAAAACTTGGTTTAAAAAAATCATCACACCATTTTCAGCAAGCAACTTTTTATTAATACCGTGATCTTCAATTTGTTTTATATCCGTACAAGGGATCCCATCTATTTTTTCTACGACCATGACCTTAGATGTTGTTAACTCCCAGTATATTTCTGGAATATATAGCTCATCTGAATCCAGGAAGTTTTTTCTTGTTCGACTGGTATTTGAGGCTTCTAAACGAAGGTCAAGCTCTCTCAAGATAGTTGATTCATAATTTTTAACGACTTCTAAAGGTTTAAGCCTATTACTTTCTTTATATGTTTTATCAACAATTTTTGCCACAGCCTTAAGAACTCTCAAATTTCGATTAACGTCTCTATGAATATTAGGCCTGAGGACTTTCACCACAACAGATTTTCCATTTTTTAAAGTAGCCTCATGGACTTGCGCTAAAGATGCCGCCGCTAGGGGCTCGTCGTTAAAATGCTCAAAAATGTTTTCTACTGTGTCACCTAACTCATTCTCAATAATTTTTTTAAACTCTAAGCTATTAAATGGCTTGCATTGATCAGTTAATACTTGAAGATCTCTTGCAGTCCTTTCATCAAGAATATCGGTTCGTGTTGATAGTAATTGACCAAATTTTATAAATATTGGCCCAAGTGATTGAAGATAATTAACTGCTTTCTCTCCATTAGGCGAGAAGAAAATGTTATTTTTTAGCCCCAAAATCCCCATTCTTGCGAGCTCGTATACAAGTACAGCAATATTGAACATTAGGCGATCCTTGCCTCCAACCTGTCAATTCTTATATGAAGATCACGGAGTTTTTTGTGCAGCCTTCCAGCTTTTGATTTCATATTATCATCTCTAGACAAAATTTCTTTGTGAAGCTGAGAGGAAATAAAAGCTGCATTATTTCCAAAATATTTATCAATTAAATAAATAATATCTACATTAGATTTTTGAACAAGATTAAAAAAAACCATTGCAAGCTCAACATCGCCTTGAATAATTTGCCTAGTTATCTTCTTTTTAAAGATGATATCAATAATATCATTTAGCTCTGGATTAACTTCGAAATCTAGCTTTTTGCTTGATGAGAAGGCTATTTTTCTTACATCCTTGTTTAGCTCAATATAAATGGGAAGATGATTTTTTAAACTGACTTTAAAGCAAAGCGGATATATCTCATAAAAGGACCGCCTTGTATTTGGTGATGCCTCTTCTAGATCCTTTAAAAATTCTGAAATCATTTTTTTAGTATTAATTTTTATTAGCGACATGAATTGCAACGATACCATTGAATAGATTGTAAAACTTACAGTTATCAAATCCTGATTCAAGAACCATATCCTTTAAAGATTCTTGGTCTGGATGCATTCTTATAGACTCAGCTAAATATTGATAACTATCGCTGTCATTGGCTAAAATAGACCCTAGCTTAGGCAGAATATTGAACGAATACCAGTCGTATATTTTAGAAAATGTTCTATTTTTTGGCTTTGAAAATTCTAAAATAAGCAGCCTGCCATCATCTTTTAAACAGCGACTCATTTCGGCAATGCCTGCTTTCTTGTTAGTAAAATTTCGTAAACCAAATCCAATTGTAATAACATCAAATTGTTTATCAGCAAACGGTAAGATTTCACCATTTAATTGACAGAAATGACAATTCTTGCCAAAACTTTCATTGATTGATCTATCCCTTCCCTCTCCAAGCATTTCCATATTTATATCTGTCATGAAAACTTCTGATTCTGGATATTCATTTAAGATTAGCTTAGCAATGTCTCCAGTGCCACTCGCAATATCTAGAACTTTTTCATTATTATTGATGCCCGAAAGCTCAACAAGAATTTTTTTCCAAATTCTATGCATACCCATAGACATTGCATCGTTCATCACATCATAATTTTCTGCCACAGAAGAGAATACACCTTTAACATGGCTTTGTTTCTCACTAGCATCAACTTCTTTGAAGCCAAAATGTGTTTTATCCTTCACTGAGTTCCTCATCTCTAAATTTAATAAAGTTATTGTATCGTGTTGTATTAATATTATGTATTTTTAGATTTTCAATCACAGCACAGCCTTTATCTTTAAGATGTTTACAATTTCGAAACTTGCAATCTTTGGACAATTCATAAATTTCAGGAAAGCCTTTAATAATATCTTGTTTTTCCCAGCCGCTTATTGGCAGGTCTCTCACTCCAGGCGAATCTATGATATGAGTGCCTTTATTTATTTCATACATAGTAGAAATTGATGTTGTATGAACTCCCTGGTTATTTGAAAGAGCTGAAGTCTTAATATTTTTATTAGTTAGGGCGGAGGTTAGTGTTGACTTACCTGCTCCAGAATTACCGACCAAAATGATATTTTTATTATTCAGATAAGTTATTAATTTATTTAAGTTAAGCCTTTCCTTTGCTGAAATGCTTATAACCTCTATTCCTAAATCAGAATATAATTTAATTTTTTCTTTAAACTCATTAGAAGAATTTAAATCCATTTTATTTTCAATTATAAATGGGACGATCCCGGACAAATTAGATGAAAGTAGCCACTTATCAATAAACTCATATGATGTCTTTGGCTCATTTGTTACTAGAATGCCAATATGAGAAATATTGGCAGCTATAGCTTTATTTTTTTGCTTTGCATTTCTTACCAACAGAGAGATCCTTTCTTTTCGAGAAACAATCTTTGCTTTTTTTTCCTTGCTATCAGATATTTTTTCAATCTCCACCACATCCCCTACAACGACATCTTTTATTGCAATGCAAGGTATCAACTCCTCTTCAACTTTAACCAAACAAGTATTAGAGTAAAATTCGATTACAATTCCCGTTTGAACTTTTTCCATATAAAGCACAAAATACACCATAGGAGACAATTTAAAAAGGCATGAAAACATTACAATCAAGAGATAATTTAATTTGGATTGATTTGGAGATGACAGGACTCGACCCCAATAAGGAAAAAATTATTGAAATAGCAACTTTGATTACAGATTCTCAGTTAAATATTATAGCTGAGGGGCCAAATCTAATAATTAATCAACCAGTCTCTTTATTAGACGCCATGGATGATTGGAATCAAAATCAACATGGTTCATCAGGCTTGATTGAAGAAGTAAAGAAAAGCAATATAACTATGCAAATGGCTGAAATTGAAACCCTAGAATTTATTTCTAAATATGTTGGGCACAAACAATCCCCAATGTGTGGAAATACTGTTTCACATGATAGAAGGTTTCTTATCAAATACATGCCAAGGCTGGAAGAATATTTTAACTATAGGCACATAGATGTATCTTCATTTAAAGAAGCAGCAGTAAGATGGATGAATGGGGCTCAGGTCTATACAAAAAACGGATCTCACAGAGCTATGGGAGATATTAAAGATTCTGTTGGAGAGCTTTTATTCTACAAAGACTTATTTCTTCCTGATCAATAAATATTATTTATTAATAGGCTGAATATTTAATGGGAAAGGGCTCACCCTGTCTTTATTTTCTTTTATTTTTGCTTCGCCAGTTTCTCTAACTTCATCTATTCTTAGAATGGCATTAATGGGTATATAACTTCTTTCAACTTGAGCAAATTCTTTCTTTAACTTCTCAGACGAAGGATCAACTACTAGCTGTTTATCTTTATTAAATATATACTCCTCAACCTCAATGAAGCCGTACATATCACTTTGATAAATTTGTTTTGCAAAAACTTCGTAAATTTCACCAAGCTGAATAAAAATTATCTTGTAAACACTTTTCATATTCATAATACTTAATATATGGGAACGAAACTTTATATTAAAACCTTCGGATGTCAAATGAATGAATATGACTCTGAGAAGACAGTTGATATTTTAAAAGATAAAAAAAATGTCACAGTTACCGATAGCCCAGAAGATGCTGATATCGTTCTGCTCAATACATGCTCCATAAGGGAAAAGGCTGAAGCCAAAGTTTACTCAGATCTTGGAAGACTTCGTAAGCTTAAAGAAAAAAATCCAAATCTAAAAATTGGAGTTGGGGGCTGTGTTGCTACGCAGGAAGGCAAGAATATAATGAAAAGGGCCCCTTATGTTGATTTAATATATGGCCCACAAACACTTCATAAAGTCCCAGAATTGTTAGATATTAAAAAAGAAAGCGGCATAAAAGCAATCGACATAACATTTCCTATTGAAGAAAAATTTGATTCCCTGCCCTCTCCTTCCTCATCAGGCCCTTCAAGTTTTGTATCTATCATGGAGGGGTGCTCAAAATACTGCTCATTCTGTGTTGTCCCTTACACTAGAGGCGACGAAGTTAGTAGAAAACCAGAGCAAATATTTGATGAGATTGCTAGACTCGTTGAGCAAGGCGTTTCTGAGATAACGTTTATAGGGCAAAATGTTAACTCATATATGATGCCATTGAATGGAAGAATGTTAAGGCTATCGGACCTCATTGAAATTTCGAGTCATATAGAAGGCGTAAAAAGAATTCGATATACAACATCACACCCACTTGATATGACAGATGATTTAATTGATGTGTATAAGTCAGTTCCGCAATTGGTTAGTCAGCTTCATCTACCAGTTCAATCTGGATCTAATGCAATCCTTCAGAAAATGAAAAGGAACTATACAACCGAGCACTTTATTGATGTTGTAACCAGAATTAAAAAGACAAGGCCTGATTTGCGAGTCTCTTCAGATTTTATTGTTGGCTTTCCAGGAGAAACAAAGGAAGATTTTGATCTTACAATGGAGTTAGTGAATCTAATAGAATTTGATTCATCTTTTAGCTTTATATATTCACCAAGACCTGGAACGCCGGCAACAAAACTAAATGACCCTGTTAGTTTAAATGAAAAAAAAGAAAGACTAAGTATCCTGCAAGCCACTTTGAATTCTTTTCATCATGAACATAGCGTTCAAATGGAGGGAGGCATTGAAAGATGTCTTGTCACTGGAATTGCTAAAAAAAGCCCTGACCAACTTCAGGCTAGAACAGAGTGCAACAGAGTAGTTAATTTTGATTTCACCAATTCTGATCTTATAGGCAATCTCATAGACATAAAGATTGAAAAAGCACTTGCAAACTCTCTATTAGGTTCAATACATAAGAATTAAGTGTAAAATTAATAATTAATGCAAGATAATCAAAACTCTTTAAAAAATATTTCTCTAGAGCCCTCCAGCGCCTCAAGAATAGCTGCATTCGTAGGAGAGCTTAACGGAAACCTCAAGCTTGTTGAAAAAACTTTTGAAGTTAAAATTTTCCATAAAGGCGATGAGTTAAAGATTCAAGGACAAACTAAAAATGTTAAGCATGCGTCAAATGCAGTTTTAGATTTATATAATCTAACCAATAAAAGCATTGAGCTCAGTAAAGAATCAGTTCATTTGTGTGTTCAGTCACATCTAAATTTGAGTATTGGCCAAGAAACATCATTTAACGCCTTTTCAAATATTGAAATTAGAACACCAAGAAAAACAATTAAAGCAAGAGGAAAAAATCAACAAGAGTATATAAAAAAAATCTATTCCAGAGAGCTAGTTTTTGGCATTGGGCCGGCGGGAACTGGTAAGACTTTCTTAGCAGTAGCTTGCGCAGTAGATGCTCTATTAAACGAAAAAGTTAAAAGAATAGTTCTTATAAGGCCTGCGGTTGAGGCTGGCGAAAAGCTAGGCTTTCTTCCTGGAGACCTTTCTCAAAAAGTAGACCCATATTTAAGACCTCTTTATGACGCACTTTATGAAATGCTTGGCATGGAAAGAGTTAATAAGCTAATTGAAAAAGAAATTATTGAAGTTGCCCCACTTGCTTATTTAAGAGGAAGAACCTTAAATAACAGCTTTATTATCATGGATGAAAGCCAGAATACTACACAAGACCAAATGAAGATGGTTCTAACAAGAATGGGATTTGGTTCAAAAGCAGTTATTAATGGTGATCTGACCCAGATCGACCTTCCTAAACAGTCAATATCAGGCCTGCAGCATGTTATGGGAGTTATGGATGGAGTGAAAGAGATAGGAGTAACCCAATTCCAATCAAATGATGTTGTAAGGCATCCCCTTGTAAGAAAAATAATAGATGCTTATGAGAAATTCGAGCAGAAAATTTCAAGTTGAACCAGCTTAATATAAACGATATTGAGGCCAAACTTTCTGCAGAGATAAAAGATAATCTGTCTATGATTGCAAGTGCTATTCTGGAAAAGGAATGCATCAAACCATCATCAGTAAATTTAAAAATAGTAACAAACAACGAAATAGCAAAATTAAATAAAATTTTCAGAGGTAAGGACGCTCCAACTAACGTGCTATCTTTTACGAATAATGATGTATCGAAGCCTTTAACCAATAGCCTTGGTGATATTGCAATAAGCTATGAATTTGTTAACAAAGAAGCAGGTGAGCTAAGGAAAAGTAAACATGATCATCTTATGCACATGCTTGCTCACGGTTTATATCATATACTAGGCTATGACCATGATAATGAGGCTGATGCAGCTATCATGGAGGAGAAAGAAATTTTAATATTAAGAGAATATAAAATAGACAACCCATACTTATAATAACGAATGAATCAAAAACTAGAAAAAGAAGAACCCAAGCCTCCGTCGGGAATCATTGCCAGGCTAAAAAAATATTTTAGAAATCCATTTTTCATAAAAACACAAACAGTAGCAGAGGTAGCTGACTTCTTAAAGGATGCTGTTGATCAAAATATTATTGATAAAGAGGCTGAATCTATTGCTAATAAAGCTATTAGGCTTGGCTCAACAACAGTAAAGGAAATCATGGTGCCAAAGGTGGATATGGTCACTGTAACTATTAATGAAGAAACAGGCGTTATCATTGATAGAATAATTGATTCTGGTCACTCTAGATACCCTGTATTAGGGACAGAAAGAGATGAAGTAAGTGGGATTTTGTTAGCTAAAGATATTTTACCCAAAATAGTTAATGGAAATGATAGCTTTGAAATAAGTGAAATGCTTCGCGAGCCCAATATTGTCCCAGAAACAAAAAAAGCCGACGCTTTATTAGAAGAATTTAAAAAAGATAGATCTCATTTAGCAATTGTTGTTGATGAGTATGGAACGATATCTGGCTTGGTAACAATTGAGGATATTCTCGAGGAATTGGTTGGTGAAATTGAAGATGAGCACGATATTGAAGAAGATGAAATTATTAAGATATCAGAAGGTCTTTATACAGCTGATGCAAAAGTTGAGTTAGAGGTTTTTTTAGATTTCTTCAAGATGAATATAGATCCAATGAGCATAGATGCTGAAACTTTAGGAGGGTTTATTATTTCATCTCTAGGCGTACTACCCAAGATAGGGGATGAAATCAGCCTAGATAACATAACAATAATTGTATCTGATGCTGATGATAGAAAAATAAATAAGGTCTCAGTTAAAGTATCCTAATGAAGCTTAACAAAAGCCTAACGCCATTTATTTTCGGCATTATAGGGATTTTTTCATTTGCGCCATTCTCAATAAAGCCTTTAATTTTTTTTTCATATGCTTACCTAATCAGAGAGCTAATATATAAAAATAATAGCAGACTAAAAAAACTATTTTACTGGTCACTTGGGCATTGGGGCTTTGGGATGTCTTGGTTAATAGTAAGTGTTTACTATTATGGAGAAACTAGTATTTATATATCCTTACTGATATTTGTATTATTAGTACTTCTTTTGTCATTAGCGTTCTCTGCCCCATTATTTTTCATATCTAAGTTGCTTATAAAAACCTTTGAAAGAAGTGGTATTGCTAACCTTATATTAATATCTAGCCTCTTCATGCTTAATGAAATAAGCATGAACTATCTTCTTTATGGGATACCTTGGCTTATTGCTGGAGTAACCTTGCTAGATACAATTACACAGGGTGTATATCCAATTCTTGGAGCGCTTGGTGCATCATTTATAATTTATTTCTGCTCTTCCTTAATTGCATCAAGTTCAAATACAAAAGATCACAAACTATTAATATATTGTTTGCTGCCATTCATAATTTCTTTTCCAAATGAATACTCAATTAATAATGAAAAAAATAATGATTTAGAATTTACAATTATTCAGCCTTCAACCGACCCATTTCAGAAATACAATCAAGGGTACGCAGAAAAAATAGAGGCCAATATAATTAAACTTGTTGAACAAAGCTCAATAGAATCGCAGCTATTAATTCTCCCAGAAGCAGAACTTCCATATGCATATGAAGATATGAGATTTAAGCTGTTTCAGCAAAGGCTTCCTAAACAAACGATTATGGGCGCTTGGAGTTTTATAGACGGTAATTTATATAACTCAATCATAAACAGTGGAGGAGGAGCTCAATATAATAAGGTTCATTTAGTGCCATTTGGGGAGTTTATTCCATTTGAGAAGTACTTAAGAGGATTGATATCTTTTTTTGATATGCCGATGTCGAGTGTTCAAGGCGGCTCTAAAAATCAAGAGCTAATGTATTTGGATTCCAACAACGAGGTAGGCTATTCAGCGTTAATTTGTTTTGACATTGCATTTAGCGAATCTGTTAGAAAAAGCAACTTAAGTTCTAAATTTATCATAAATGTTTCAAATGACACATGGTTTGGAAATTCTATAGGCCCATATCAACATCTATACTTAGCAAGAATTAGAGCTTTTGAAAATAATAGATGGCTTATAAGAGCAGCAAATGACGGTGTTTCTGCCATTATAAACAATAAAGGAACAATTGTTCAATATATTGAAAAAGGGGATAAGGGAGTGCTGAATGGCTCACTTCAATATATTGAAGATAGGTCTTTTTACTCTCAATATGGTTATCTATTTTCTTATATATTAAGTATATCTGCTTTATTTTTTTCAATTATAATAAATTCATGGAAAAGATTAGGCTACTAACTATTTTACTCATGCCATTGTTTGGTTTTTGTAATGATATATCTTTAGAAATTAGCATTAAAGAGCAACGGTTATATGTTCTTCAGGGTGAAAAAAAAATCTCTAGTTATGCTATTTCCTCCTCATCTTATGGCGAGGGTAGCGTTGCAAACTCTTTTAAAACACCATTAGGAATGCATTCTATAAAGTCAATGATTGGGGATGATGCTGAAATTAATAGTATTTTTAAAGCTAGAATTAATACACAACGGCTTGCAAAAATTATCCACGAGCACATAGACACTGATGATGATTATGTTACTTCAAGAATACTTTGGTTAACTGGCGAAGAGCCTGGTAAAAATAGCGGTATCGGAATAGATTCATATGCAAGATATATCTATATCCATGGAACCCAAGAAGAAGGGCTTATAGGATCTAAGGCATCACATGGATGTATAAGAATGTTCAACAATGACGTTGTAAGTCTATATAAAATTGTTAAAAAAGGAACAAAAGTTAATATTTTAATCTAAAAGTTTTTGTTTCCAACGCTAGGGCTATTGAAAGCAAGCTTTTCCTCTCTATCATTAATCTCTGGAGCATTTTCTAGCTTCTTACCATTAGCAGCAAGCTCTAAAAGCATTTTTGATGGAGTAAAAGATGCATCCTTTGTTAATACTTTATATTTGTTAAGCCTTTCGACAACCTCTTTAATGCCTAATGTATTGGCATGATGCATGGGGCCTCCTCTCCATATTGGGAAACCATAGCCATTTATATATACCACATCCATATCAACTGCTCGCTGAGCCACTCCTTCAGATAATATCTGCGCACCTTCATTCACTAATGAAAGTATGCATCTGTCAACTATCTCTTCATCAGAAATATCCCTTCTTTCAATACCATTGTTTGCAGAAATTCTTCTGTAAACATCTTCATTTTCTGGAGCCGGATTAGGTGCTCTAGAGCCTTCGCTATAATTGTAGAATCCTTTACTATTTTTTTGTCCAAATCTTCCCTGTTCACATAGCTCATCATTTATTTTTGATGCAAGCGGGGCGTCTTTTCCGCCAAGCTTTCTTGCACGCCATCCTAGATCAAGCCCAACTAGATCTAGCATCCTAAAAGGACCCATACTCATTCCAAATGATTCAAGGGCTTGGTCCACTTGATGGGGCAGGGCGCCCTCTAATAAGAGCATGTTTGCTTGAGTTGTATATCCAGAAAGCATCCTGTTTCCAATAAATCCAGGAGCATTTAGCGAAACAACTGAAGCCTTTTTAAGCTTCTTGCCTAGCGACATCACAGTAGCAAGTGTTTCGTGACTAGAGGCATCTCCTCTTACAACTTCTAAAAGCCTCATAATGTTTGCAGGACTAAAGAAGTGAGTACCTACTACCTTTTCAGGCCTATTTGTTGCTTGCGCTATTGAATCTATATCAAGGCCTGAGGTATTAGATGCAAGGATAGCATCGCTGTTTACATGCTCATCTAGGCTCTTAAATATTGAAGTTTTAAGTTCTAAGTTTTCGTATACAGCCTCTACTACAATATCGACATTTTTAATATCTTCATAATTTAAGCTTGATGTTATTAGCCCAAAGACAGAGTTTTTTTGGTCTTCATTTATTCGCCCACGTTTTACCATATAGCTATAATTCGCTTCAATTACACCAATACCTCTTTTTAAGTTATTAGCGTCTTGATCTATTATGTGAACAGGAATACCAGCATTGGCAAAACACATTGCAATACCTCCGCCCATAGTTCCAGAGCCGATCACTGCCGCACTACTAATTTTCTTAAGTTGAGTTTCTTTAGGAACATCTACTATTTTTGACGCAGCCCGTTCTCCAAAAAAGATATGGATCATGGCCTCTCTTTGCGGATGAAGTAAACATTCTAAAAAATACTCCCCTTCTTTTTTTAACCCTTCATCAAAGTCATCACAGTCTATAGCTGCTTCTATACATTTAATTATTTGGCCTGGAGCAAATTGTCCTTTTCTAGTTTTAGCCGCTAGCGCTTTTGCTTCAATTAAAACATTATCTGAGCCTCTTGCTTCAATGACTTTTTCGTTTAAATCCCTTACTTTTGGATGATGATCTGCAGATTGAGCCTTGTCCAAGGCAAATTTGATAGAATCTTCTAGTATATTGTCAGAAATTAAGTCAACAACACCAAGCGAGTATGCTTTATTTGCTGATATATGAGCACCCGATATTATCATTTTTAATGCTTCTGAAGGGCCAATTAGTCTCGGAAGCCTTTGTGTTCCTCCTGCACCTGGCAATAACCCTAAATTAACCTCAGGCAGGCCCATAAATGCTTCTTTGGAAGCTATTCTGTAGTTACAGCACAATGCAGTCTCTAATCCTCCACCAAGTGCCAACCCATTAATAGCTGCAACTACTGGTTTTGACGAAAACTCTATTTTTCTAAATACTTCATTTAGACTGTGACCCTCTCCAGTCCCACCAAACTCTGATATGTCAGCGCCAGCAATAAAAGCCCTGCCCTTTCCAGTTATTACAATAGCTTTAACATTTGGGTCTTCTTCAGCCCTAACCATTCCATCAAAAGCACCTTGGCGAACTCCATCACTTAATGGGTTTACTGGAGGGTTATCTACTGTAAGCACAGCAACATTGTTAATCACTTCGTATAAAACAGCACCTTTCATTTGACTACCTAAAATAATTTGTAAATGCATTATACCTAAAAAAAATTAATTTTATTTATAAAAGGTATTGATAATTGATTATAAATAATTATAATGATGGTCTCAGCAATACTCTCCCCCCTAAAGTAGGTTGCTGAATCCTCTGAAATTATTGGAGGGCCACAGCCCTCCATGATTTTTTTAACTTTTTAAGATAAGATATGAGAAACATTAAAGATACATTTGAGATAATTTTTTTAGCTACCCTTTTTGTTTCTTCAGTTATAGCAATTATCCCGACTGTTTAAATTCATATTTCACTAGCACAATGAGAAAAATATATTTAATACTACTTCTATCTATGCAGTCATTTTCATGCACTGATTTACTAGATACAGAGATCAGGAAGCTTGATTCGGCTGAGGTTATTAACTTATGCGAATTTCAAGATGAGGTAATCTTAGTTGTAAATGTAGCCAGCAGATGCGGCTTCACATATCAGTATGAGGGATTACAATCCTTGTACGATAACTACAAAGACCAAGGTTTTGTGGTAATAGGCGTACCATCACGTGATTTTCTATTCCAAGAATATAAAGAAGAAGGTGATGTTGCTGAGTTTTGTTCAACAGAATATGGAGTTGAATTCCCTATGTTTGCTACGGCTAAAGTAACAGGCAAAAAAGCACACCCTTTTTATAAAAAATTAAAAGCACAAAGTGGCGTTTCACCTACTTGGAATTTTAATAAATTTCTAATCTCTCGAGAAGGTGAAGTCACTGATACATTTGATAAGAATGTTGAACCAAATTCTTTAGAGCTATTATCTAGAATAGAATCTCTTCTTTAATCTGACACTAAAACAGTTTTTGGTTTATTTATAGCAAATATTCCATTGTCAACTACTCCTGCTATTCCATTTATCTGGTATTCGACTTCTAATGGGTTTTGAAGATCTAGATTAGTAACATCAATAATTTGATTGCCTTGGTCAGTAACAAATCCTTGCCTGTAAGTTGGAATTCCACCCAAAGATAGTATTTTTCTTGATACAAGACTCCTACTTTCAGGTATTACTTCTATTGGTAGAGCAAACGCTCCTAGATTTTTAACAAGCTTCGATTTGTCTACAATACATATAAAGTGATTAGATGCAGAGGCGACTATTTTCTCTCTTGTGTGCGCACCACCACCACCTTTAATTAGCGAATAATCTTCTGATACTTCATCAGCACCATCGATATAAAAAGCAATATCATTCACACCATTTAATTCATAAACCTTTATTCCAGCATCTTTTAAAATAGCAGACGAGCGATCTGAGCTTGATACAACTCCATCAAATCTATGTTTGTATGTCTTAAGTTCTTCAATAAAGAAGTTAACAGTCGTCCCGGTGCCAATACCTATAATCATTTTTTCAGAAAGTTTATTTTCTAAAAAATTTATTGCTTGTTTAGCAACATTTATCTTTGAGCCGCTCATACAGTTATAATACTAGAAATTTATATTTAAAGAATAACGTTGCGCATAAAAATAAAAAAAACAGGATCTTTTAAACATTCAGCCAAATATCTTAAGCTAATAGAGGATGCCTTAGTTTATGATGTAGCTTTAAAGACGCCAATTACCTTTGCTCCAAACCTATCCCAAAAAGAAAAAAATAAAATTTATCTTAAAAGAGAAGACCTCCAGCCTGTTTTTTCATTTAAAAACAGAGGCGCGTATAACAAGATTATAAATCTTAATACTAAACAAAAAAAATCAGGCGTTATTGCAGCTTCAGCCGGGAACCATGCACAAGGTGTTGCAGTTTCTTGCAAATCATTAAAGATTTCATGTTTGATAGTTATGCCTATTACTACCCCAGAAATAAAAGTAAAAGCTGTAAAAAGGCATGGAGCTAAAATTCTTCTTCATGGCGACAATTACGATGCTGCTGTAAAAGAAGCTAAGAAAATTAGTAAGAAAGAAGGTTATGCATTTGTTCATCCATTTGACGACAAGTACACAATAGCTGGTCAGGGGACAGTCGGCAAAGAAATTTTTGATTCTGATGAGAACTATGATGTTATTTTTGTTCCTGTTGGCGGGGGAGGTTTATTGGCTGGGATATCTGCATGGACCGCGCAAAATAAGAAAAAAGTAAAAGTGATTGGTGTAGAGGTTGAGGATTCTGCATGCTTGTGCGAAGCGTTAAAAGCAAATAAGAGGGTTCGATTAAATGAAGTTGGGCTTTTTGCAGACGGTGTTGCAGTTGAGCAGGTAGGCAAGAAGAATTTTGATATCATCAAGGAATGCGTAGACGAAGTGTTGACTGTTTCAGTTGATGAGGTTTGCGCCTCAGTAAAAGATATATTTGAAGATACTAGAATTTTATCCGAGCCAGCAGGGGCACTTGCACTGGCTGGATTAAAAAAATACTCAAAAAAAGTTAAAGGCAAAAAACTCATCGCAATTAGCAGTGGGGCAAATGTTAATTTTCAAAGACTGAGTTTTATTGTTGAAAGGTCTGAGCTTGGAGAAAATAAAGAAAAAATAATGAGCATCAAGGTTCCAGAGCAACCTGGTAGCTTTTTAGGGCTTGCAAAAATGTTTGGAAGTTTCCAGATCTCAGAATTCAATTATAGAAAATCAAGCTCATCAATAGCACATGTTCTTGTTGGGATAAGAACTAATTCAGAGGCGTCTTTTATAAAGCTTAAAGATAATCTTAAAAGAAAAAAATACAAGTTTGATGATTTAACATCCAATGAAATATCAAACGACCATTTAAGGCATATGGTTGGAGGAAGAATAAACCATACACTATCTCAAAATGTAAAAGAAAGGATATTTAGAACTGAGTTTCCAGAAAGGCCTGGGGCATTATTAAGTTTCTTAGAAAAATTTGGCAACGATTGGAATATCTCATTATTCCACTACAGAAACCTTGGGTCAGCATTTGGAAAAATATTAATTGGGATAGAAGATGGAGAAAAGGACTCTAGCAAGTTGATAAAGCAACTGATGAATACAGAAGTCCTGTTTTCAGAAGAAACAGAGAACAAAGCCTATAAGAGCTATTTAAAATAATATTTAATATTTTAATCTAATTTTAATCGAGATAATCTCATTTGATGGGTTGCTCCAAGCTTCCTGAAATAGATTTGAGTATGCGTCATCCTGATCCTCTAAATCAATATTGCCCCCTCTAGAATACACAAGATAAACATTGGAGAGAGGAGCAAACTCATACTTATATCTTAATTGAAAAGCAGCCTGCCCGATGTCAAAAGGAAGAACAGTTTTATTATTTTGACCTAAATAACCCTGCTGATTTGAAACAAGGCTCTTAGGAGATTGTGATTTTAGAGCAATAAATTGCGATTTCAGTCTCAGCTCATGTTTCAAACCTCTAAACCAATTAAGATTAAACGATATCTCTCTTCTGCTTAAATCACTTGATGAAAACTCATTTTCCTGAAGCCACCTCAACCATTCCTTTTCTTTTTTGGCAATAAAGTTAACACTCATAGTTAAATTTTCATCTATCGAATATTTTGTACCAAACTTAAAAAAACTTTTCCTATAGCCTTTTGAGTCCCAGGTATTATATTTTGGTGACCTGTCAAAACTAACCCTCCAGTCATATTCTAAATCTCGAGATATTACCCCCTCATAATCTGCAGTAATACTTTTTGAAGATTTAATTTTTGCAAAAGGATAGAGCTCATTTTTTCTAGTGATAGTGGTATTTTTACCCGAGGTCTTTAGTGTAATAAAAGCATTAAATTTTGACCCATCTTTGTAGAAATATTCAAATTGTGGGTTAATAAAGAAAGGATTTGTATTGCCTTTAGTGTCTCCGCTTAAAGACCACCAAACTGAAAGTTCAGACATATTAATGTTAGATTCGTCGCTATAGCTTGTATTTTGCCTCGATGATCTTGAGCTTAATTGGAAATAATCCGCATCCTTAAGATAACCAAAATCATTTAGATCTAAATTTTTATCAAAGTATCTGAGCGTTGTATTGGTGTTGTTATTCCTATTAGGCCTATAGCGCACGGATGCTTTAAATCCATACCCATTATTATTTTCAACTTTTGATGAAAGCATTGTTGAAGCAACCCTAATTTTATCTGAATAAATCTTATCAAAATCTATGGCATTCACAGTTGATGAATTGCCAGTAAACTCATTATTTACATTTGTAATTACATGTCCAAAAGTTGTCTTGCCTATCTTTGCTCTTGATCGAAAAGCTACAAATTCTTTTCCCTTGGAAAAGGGCTCGTCTGACTCGCTTGCTACAAAGAGACCTATATCAAAATCATTTTTCTTTTGAGTAAGTCGAAACGCGTAGTCTAAATCAGAATATGTTTTTTCTGATGCGTTGCATGCATCCTCGTCAACTGTTTGCGAGCAGTTATAGTCTGGTTTTGAGCCTATCCTTCTTGTATTTATAACAGTAAATTTATCTCTATCTTTTAGAGTAAACAGAGAGTGATTTTCAGTGAAGAAAGCTCGTTTCTCATTAAAGAAAGTTTCTTGCGCTGAAAAATTTACTACCAAATCATCACTTTCTGCCTGACCGAAGTCTGGGTTAAATGTTGCATTTATTTGCCTGCCATCACCAGTATTCCAAAAAATATCAGCTCCCACCCTTGTAAGCTCAGTTCCAGGAACAGAATCAGCCTGACTTGATATATATGGAAAAAAAGACAATTTAGAAGATGAGTAATTTTTTATCTTAATCGGAGTTAATTTTGAAAGAAACTCATTCCTACTATACGAGCTTTTTATAGTGCTAATCCAGACATTATCTTCATAAATATATCTACCAAACATTATTCTTATTGGCCTATATTCTGATTTATTTAAAGGAAGAGTGGCCACTGTCCAAGGAATAAATATTTCTGAACTCCAATAATCATCCTCCTTAATAACCGCTCCCATCCAGTTACCATCCCAATCCCGACTTAAATCATTTCCATTTGTAAATGTGCCGTCAATAAGCGACCCAGAGGAATTAATAACAAACTCAAAAGCTTCTACACCACTATTGGCAAAATCTATAACAACAACATTTGCATCAGAATCATTCATAACATCTCTTGATGACTTTATGCTATTCATGGATTCCGCTGGCTGATAGTTCTTAAATCCTATGAATATTCCTTCCTCATTAGAAAGAATATAGGTCTCTGTTTGCTTTGGAGCTTTTTTAAGAGAGAAAGGGTAAACAGTATTAAAGCTATCAAACCTTTGGGCATCTAACCATTCTGAATCAGAAATTATGCCATCTAGCTCAACGGAATAGACTTCAGAAGATAATAGAACTATGAATATTAAAAATTTTTTTATCAATACTGGACCCTTAGAGTGAAGGTATATTTTAATTATGAGTGACTTTTATGTAAAGTATATTTTACATTTATTAGAAAAAATAATTTTGTTTTTCGGTAACTACAACATCATATTTTAAATCGTGCTCTTCTTTAAAATTATATTCTGTTAATTGATAATCAAAGCCTAGTCCAACTATCTTAAAGTTAGATTTTCCAGCTAAAGAACCAAATACCCGATCATAGTAACCTCCTCCATAGCCAAGCCTAAAACCATCCTTATCAATTCCAATAAAAGGTATCACTACTATTGATAAATTCATTGGATCTATTATCTCTGAGCTAACAGGCTCCTCAATGCCATATTTATTTTTTTTAAACAAACTGTTCTCAAGATATTTTGTAAAAATTAACTTATTTTTTTCAGCTACTACTGGAAAATAAATATCTATATTTAATTTTATAGCCTCAAGCATAATTAAGTTTGTAGGTATTTCATTTTTTATATTTCTGTAAAGAAGTATATTTTTTAACTTTCGAAGTTCGAAAGTTTTAAGAAAATTTTTTTGAATTTTTGAATTTTCCAACTTTTTATAACTAGGTAATAAAGCGTGGCCCTTTTTAAAAAGTTTATTTCTTATTTCGTCTTTAGGCATAGAACATTAAATTAAACAAACCAGATCACCGCCATGCACCATACCTGAACCGAAAGGTCAGGTGGTGAATATCTTTCTAAATCAGGCTTCCCTAATAGGTACTGCACAACAATAGAAGAGGAATATCACCTATTTACAAGTATCGGTTCAAATTTATTGACACATTAGCATGTGAACCAGAATGTACTCAGATTATAAAATAGTTACTTACTTAGTTGAAGAGGGAGCGTGTAAAACAGAATTAATTTTTTCTATTAAATTAGAATGATCTTCTTTACTTTCATTTGACGAATTTCCTGAAAGAGCTTTATTTGCAAGACTCAGTCCAGCAATCACAAGAGCATTTTGTTTATCTTGAATATTATCAAGCTCTTCATTTAATAGTTGTGCTGATTTTAGCAGCTGATCTTTTTCATCCGAAGGGCATGACAGAGTTAAATCTCTTCCAAATATTCTTAGCTGTATTGTTTCTATATTAGTCATTAGCTTCCGCCTTTAGAATTCGATCTTGCAATATCTTCAACTCTTTATTTTTTAAAAGTTTTGATTTCTTCCAATCTCTTTCTTTTAATATGTAAGAGTCAATAATCCCTTGCTGCTCAACAAATCTATTTATAAGATCGTCTAGTTTTGTTTCTAACAAAGACAATGAGTTGTTATCGTTTTCCATTAATTAAGTTTAATTCTATTAGAATAAATAGGGAAGTTTGTTTTTTAAAAGAGTAAAATATTTATATGAGTAAAATTATATATAAACAACGAAGAGAAAATCTTTCAACGATCATACCGAATAATTCTGCAATAATTATTTCCGGCGCAGATAATTGTTATAGAAATGCAGATTCTGCATATGCATTTAGGCAGGAGAGTAGCTTTTATTATTTATCAGGTTTTTGTGAGGCATCTTCTGTAATGCTTCTTATCAATGAAAACAACAAGATAAAATCTATAATATTTGTCCCACAAAAAGATAAAATCAAAGAAATATGGGACGGCTATAGAGCTGGGCCAGACGGTGCAGTGAATGATTATCTTTTTGATGCGGCATTTAACAATTCAGAGCTAGACAAAGAAATACCGGGACTAATACAAGGCAAGCAAAAATTATTTTATTCTTTTGGGAAAGATCAATCTTTTGATAAAAAAGTTATAGAGTGGACTAACACAGCAAACTCAATTGAGCGACATAGCAAATCTATAGACATGGTTGATTCAACCTCCTTGATAGGAAATTTGAGATTGATTAAAGACAGCCACGAGATTGAACTCCTAAAAAGATCATGTGAAATTTCTGCTGACTCGCATATTTCAATAATGAAATCAATTGAGCCTGGTAACACAGAGCAAGAAATAGAGGCAAAATATTTATATGAGTTTGCCAAAAGAGGTAGCAGGTTTGCTGCTTACACTCCAATTGTTGCTGGCGGAGAGAATGCATGTATTCTTCATTATGTAGAAAATAATCAACCATTAAAAGATGGTGAGTTGATCTTAGTTGATGCTGGAGGGGAGTACGAAATGTATGCATCAGACATCACCAGGACTTTCCCAGTTAATGGTAAATTTACAAAAGAGCAACTAGCTATTTATAACGTCGTTTATGAAGCTAATCAAAAAGCTATTAGCGCTGTAATTGAAGGAAATAACATTATGGAGCCTCAAAAAATATCCGAAAAAGTTATAGTAAATGGCTTGGTGGATCTAGGTATCCTTAAAGGAGATCCTGATGACTTATATAATGCAGGGGCTCATAAAGAATTTTATATGCATAAAGTAGGGCACTGGCTTGGCTTAGATGTCCATGACTCAGGCGATTATATGGAAAATGGAGACTTCATGTTTTTCAAGCCTGGCATGGTCACAACTGTCGAACCTGGAATATATATTAGTAGCTCAGCTAAAGTTGAGGACAGGTGGAAGGGAATAGGCATAAGAATTGAGGACGACATCTTGGTAACTGAGGGAGGTAATGTAAACCTTACTGAAAAAGTGCCTTCTGATCCCAAAGAAATTGAAACCTTAATGGCATAGCCTATGAATATTCCCATAATCATATCCGGAGGAGGGTTGATAGGGAACTACATTTCTCTGAGGTTGCGAAGGTCAGGAATTCAGTCAAAAATCATTGAGAGAAATGATGAGCTATACAATTCTGATAGTGGAATAAGAACCATAACACTTAACCCAAAGTCGGTTGAGTTGCTTCAATACGAGGGGATAAAAATTGCATCCTCAAGCATCAAAAATATTTATGCATATGATGCAGACGGCACTGGAAAAATAAACTTTTCATCTGATGACATTGATTCTAATGATCTATCTAAAGTTGTTATGTTTAATGAATTAAATTCAGCACTTAAAGAGCAAAATATTTCTAATACTCTTTATGAGACACAGATCGATGGCATTAGCTATAACTCAAATAACGAAAAAACAGAAATTAATTTATCAGATTCTTCAATTTATAAAACCGATTTATTGGTTGCTTGTGATGGCAAAGCATCAAATGTTGCAAAAATATATGGTTTTAAGAACACTGCTCACTCCTACAACCAAACCGCAGCTACTTTTTTAGTGAAAGCCGATACTAAGGCAACTGACGCACATCAGATTTTCTCTGATAAAGGTATTTTTGCATTAATGCCAGCCCCAAAAGGCGAAAATATATTTACAGTCGTTTGGTCTTTGGACAATAAATTCCTTGATACTGAAAGTTTAGATGCTTACATTCACTCAAACCTTGGGCATTTTGAAAAGAAACTTGGATGCAGTATAAATATTCAATCAGACATACTCAGCTTTAAGCTTTCTAGTCACTATATTGATAGTTACATAAAAGATTCTGTAGTTCTTCTTGCGGATTCAGCTCACTCAATTCACCCTCTAGCTGGTCAGGGTGTGAATCTTGGCTTTGCTGACGCAGATGTTTTTTGCAATCAGATAGAACAGGCATTTCACAAGGGACTTAAAATAAATGAACCAACTTATTTAAAGAAATATTCAATTGAAAGAGAGGCATTGAACTTAATAATGCTAAAGTCCATGGACTTATTTGTTAATATTTTTAAAAATGATAACCCATATCTAAGACTAGCAAGAAATCTGGGTTTAAATTATGTTAATAAATCTAAGTTGGCTAAAGTTTTTTTTATTGGAAAAGCCTCAGGATTTTAGAAAGAGTTAAACTTTTTCGCCTCTAGCTCTTATTTCCTTTAGAACTTGGCTGATGCCTTTTTTATCAATGATTCTCATACCTTTTGCAGATACTTTTAAATTAACAAATCTATTCTCTGATTCGACCCAGAATTTGTGGGTGTGCAGATTAGGGAAAAATTTTCTCTTAGTCCTATTATTAGCATGAGAAACGTTATTCCCAGACTGAGGTATCTTTCCTGTTACTTGACATAATTTACTCATAGAAACGCGATTTTATAGATAAGTTGTTAACTTATCAATACTATATAGATATTAATTATGAAAGAGATCTATTTTTTAAGACACGCAACGGCTTCTTGGACCTCCCAAACAACATTTGATATGGATAAGCCTATAAATAAATACGGAGTTCATGAGGCCCAGTTAATTGAAAACTTTGCATCTAAAAATAATATTAGTATTGATAGAGTGTTGTGCAGCCCAGCAAGAAGGACTAAAGATACTTCTGATTTAATCTTTCCAGGCTTCAAATATGATATTGATAGCGTTATTTATAAAGACTTAATATATAACGGAAGCAGCGAAACTTTAATAAACCTTATTAGAACCCAGGATGACTCTATAAATTCACTTTTAATTATTGGACATAACCCCATGCTGCCAAAAGTTATAAGTTTGTTGACGAGCACGCCAATGGATATGTATGAGCCTTGCACATTAACATTAATAAATTCAAAAGCATGGTCATCTATACATGATTCTAAGTTAAAATTTAAAGTCACACCTAAACAGAGCATGAAATGAAAGAAGTAGATATAAAAATTTTAAATCCGTTGATGAATGAGCATATATCACTTCCCTCCTATGGTACCGATGGCTCTGGAGGAATGGATTTGAGGGCTTGCATTGATAGCCCAATTCAGATCTCACCGTCCCAAACAATAATGATACCAATGGGGTTTGCAATGCACTTGGGAAACAAAGAATATGCTGCACTTGTTATACCTAGGTCTGGCCTTGGATCAAAACATGGCATAGTCTTAGGTAATTTAGTAGGCCTAATTGATTCAGACTACCAAGGCGAATTGATGGTTCCGGCTTGGAATAGGTCTGAGGAATTATTTACAATTAATCCTGGAGATAGAATAGCTCAGATGATAATAGTTCCTGTGGCGCAGGTAAAATTTAATATTGTTAAAGAGTTTAATAAATCTGAGAGAGGCGAAAAAGGTTTTGGCAGTTCAGGTATAAATTGATAATTTATTACTTCTTACCAAATCTTTCTTCAAATTTCTGTACTCTACCACCCGTATCAATAATTTTCTGCTTGCCAGTATAAAAAGGATGAGATGCAGAAGAGATATCAAGAGTATAATATGGATATGTTTTTCCATCTTCCCACTCTTTTGTTTGAGTTGTCTCTAACGTTGAGCGTATTAGAAAGAATTTATCAGCGCTCGGATCATGGAACAGAACTTCGCGGTATGTAGGATGTATATCTTTTTTCATAATAAAACCAAATTTTGGATGAGAATCATAACAAAAAACCTCTTCTTTACAATGGAAAAATGAATTTTTTTTATTTTCAAATAGCAGTACCAATACCCGTCCGGGAGGTTTTTACATATAAAAGCAGCGAAATGCTCGCTAAAGGAGCGCGGGTTCAAATTTCATTTGGTAGTAAAACTTTAATTGGTATTGTTATTGAGCAATTAAAATTCAAGCCAGCATACGAAGTAAAAGAAGTTTCTAAAATATTTGAAAACAAGCCTATATTTGAAAATAATATTTTCAATTGCCTTATTTGGGCATCAAAATACTATCACCATCCTATAGGAGAAGTCTTTCAGACATTCACTCCTAACTTATTAAGAAATGATAAAAAATCTCTCCCAAATATTGATGACTCCTCGATAAATGACTACAACGTCAATGTTAATGACATGCATCAAGATCTTACAGCATCGCAAACCAAGGCTATTAAAAATATTAATATAGATAAAGAATTCAATATTAGCTTGTTGCATGGTGTCACTGGATCAGGAAAAACCGAGGTGTACCTTAATCTAGTGAGCAGCATTATCAACAAGAATCAAGCAGCTCTTATTCTTGTTCCAGAGATAAATTTAACACCACAGCTCCATAAAGTTTTTTCAGCAAGATTCAATGGAGAAATAGGTTTATATCATTCAAAACAAACTCCACTTCAAAGGTTTAAAGTTTGGAGCAAAGCTAGATCAGGAAATATTCGTATAGTGATAGGAACAAGATCGGCAATTATGAATCCTATTCTCAATCTTGGTTTAATAATTATAGATGAGGAGCATGATCAGTCCTTTAAGCAATCAGAGGGGTTTAAATTCTCAGCTCGAGAATTAGGCATCAAAAGAGCACAAAAAGAGAGTATACCTATCTTGCTTGGCTCAGCCACCCCATCTCTCTCTGTTCTTAAGCTGGTTGAAGAAAATAAAATTACTAAGATAAATATGTCTGAAAGAGTAGATGGAAGAAAACCCCCTAGTCTTATTATTTTAGATATAAATAATAAAAAGTTAACTTCTGGTATCGCACAAGAATCTTTAGAAGCCATAGACAAGACATTAAAAGAGAACAAGCAAGTCTTAATATTTATCAATAGAAGAGGTTTTGCACCTATGCTCCAATGTAATTCATGTGGCTGGACTGCAGAATGTTCGGCTTGTGAATCAAATCTTGTTTACCATAAAGAAAGGAACAGATTGATTTGTCATAGATGTGAATCTGCTTATGGCAAACCTGAGCTATGTCCTAACTGCGCATCAGGCCAAATAGAACTCCTTGGTCTCGGTACAGAAAAAGTTGAGGACTATCTTGCAAGAACATTCCCTGATGTGAACACCATTAGAATTGATCAAGACTCTACAAAGAAAAAAAACTCTATGAATGAAATATATGAGCAACTGAACAACAGTGGCCCAGCAATCCTTGTAGGCACACAGATGCTTGCTAAGGGCCATGACTTTAATAATGTGGCTTTGACATTGGTTATCAATGCCGATAACGGCCTGATTAGCCCTGAAATAAACGCACTAGAAAAAGTATCTCAACTACTGATCCAAGTTTCTGGAAGGGCCGGAAGAAAAAGCAATGATCCAAAAGTTATTATTCAAACCAGATACCCTCAAGACAAGACATTAAACCAAATTAGGAATGGAGATTACTTATCTTTTGCAAATAAGAAACTAGCAGAAAACAAAGCATCAAGCTTGCCACCTTATTCGTGTGCATCTGTATTAAGATCGACATCCCCAACACAACAAAATAATATTAATTTCCTTTTAAAAGTTGAGAGCCTTCTAAAAGGAAAGAAAAATATAATTACACTCGGTCCTCTTCCATCTTTTGTTGCAAAAACAAAAGGTTCTTATAAGCACTCTCTTTATGTACAAACTTCAAATAGGGCTTACTTAAACAGAGTTTTAGCCTTTTTGGCAAACGAGATAAGTGGACTGAAAGAGTCAAAGAAGGTTAGATGGTCATTTGATATTGACCCTATAGACTTTTCTTAAATTTTTATTTTAATTATTTGACCTGGATATATGGCTTTATTTTTTAGTTTATTCTCAACCTCAATAGCTTCAACAGTCAGACCAAACCTAACTGCAATTTCTGATAAAACATCACCTTTTTGGATTTCATACATCACATAATCAGAATTATCTTCAAAAATACTATCTGGAATAGGAGCATTCTTAAAGTAGTTATGCAAACCAAGAAAAATAGACCTTGCAATCATTCTTCGACCCGGTTTTCCTTTAAGCCTCTCGGCATCATCAGGATTTGTCATAAATCCAGACTCAATTAATACAGAGGGAGTATCAAACGATTTTAGGACCCTAAAATCTGCATATTCAATATTTTTTTTATGAAGCTTAGTATATGGATCATTCCTAAGCTCCGATAGAATCTCATTACCAAGTTTCATGCTATCACTTATTTTTTTTTCATAAATATCAGGAAAATTTACTCTCGCCTCATCTTCATCAAAATCGTTTTCAGCAATCTTTCCTATTTTTGAAGCTAGAGCTTTTTTGGATAGATTTTCTGCTGATATAGATGATGATTTCGCTGACCATATATATACTGAAGCACCCTTAACTGATGAAAGTCGAAACCCATCTGCATGAATAGATATGAATATATCAGCACCCATTCTTCTTGTAGAAAGGTATCTCTCATTTAGATCAACCAACTCATCACCAACTCTTATCATCTTCGGAGAATAGCCTGAGACATCTCTTAGCGTTCTTTCTAGTTCTTTTGCGATAAGTAGAGTGATATCTTTCTCTAAGACATTATTTGAACCTACCGCGCCTGGATCTCTGCCGCCATGCCCAGCATCAATTGCGACCACTATATCTCGAGTATTTTTTTGATTTTTTTTATTTCTCTTTAATACAAGTTTTAATAAAATCCCATCTGATGTTTTTACTTGAGTAGGCTTCTCCCAGTCAACATACTCATACATATCAATTACTAGCTTTGATAGTTTATTGTTTTGGGCAGCTCTTATTTGCTTAATTGGAAAATTAAAAGGTCTTGTTTTTATAGACTTTAAGGTTGAGTTTTCAATTTCTAGAACGATTCTCGATGGGTTTTTTAGCCCATATGATTTTACGTATGAAACCTTATCTAATTTATATGTTATTTCTAAAGACGAGTCACTTAGCTCTTTAACATCTACAAATTTAACCTCATTTGATAACAAGTTGGATGCCAAAGTAAATATGCAAATAAATAAATAATTTCTCATTATTTTTTAAAGGTTAATTGTTTCTAATAACTTTTGAGAGTGGATTTTAACAGAAACTTCTCTTTTATTTGATTTGTGTTCAAGAAAAATTTCCATGTCTGGATCTCTTTTTGTTTTTAGCTTTTCTGGCCATTCAATAATAACTACTTTCTTTTTATCAACACTCCTATCTATATCGAAAAGATCAATATCCTCGATATCTTCAGACCTATATAAATCAATATGAAGAAAAAGGAGTTCATTCAAATCATATTCTTCACATAGAGTATAAGTCGGGCTTTTTACCAAGCCGCTCCATCCAGAACTTTGAATTATTGATCTAGATATAAATGTTTTTCCTGCACCAAGATCTCCATGAAGATGAATCTCAAGATTTCTAGCACTACAACTTTTTATGCTTTCAGCTAGTTGCGATCCAAGCTTAATAGTAGCTTGCTCGTTCTCTAAAAATACCTTACTCATAAATTTATTCTTTTTCTAATATTTTGTATAAGTTCTGATGATTTTAACCCAATCTCTCCATGCTCATCTCTATAATCATTCCCAGCTTTGCCATGAACAGCCACAGCAATTCTGCAAGCATCCTCTATATTTATATTCTGAGACACCATAGAGGAAATAAGGCCTGCCAAAACGTCTCCACTACCTGGAATTGCTAGCTCAGGACCACCTTCTTGGCATTTGTATATTTTATTTGAGAATATTATGGTTTGATAGCCTTTCAAGATCACATGAGCTTTAAATTTTTCGTTTAGCTCTTTCGCACAGCTTATTCTATTTTCTTGCACATATTTAACACTTCTGTTGAGTAAATCAGCTGCCTCACCAGGATGAGGCGTAAGAATTAGATTTTTAGGAAGCTGAGTATTTTCAGTATTAATTTTTGAAAGTAAGCGAAGTGCGCCTGCATCTATAATTAAATTTATATGTTTGTCTTTACAACATTCAATAGTTTTAATGAAAGCCTCTTTAGACCATTCACTATCGCCAAATCCAACTCCGCATACAACCGTATCAATACCCTCAAAATAAGAACAAAATTTTATAAAATTTGAAATATCATAAGTCATCACCTCAGGTAATCTTAATAGCGAAGCGGTAACATTCTCTTTTTTTGTTAATAAAGTTATCAGTCCCGCCCCAGACATTAGGGCAGATTCAGAGGTAAGTATTGCCGCTCCTCCCATACCAGCATCACCGCCAACAACCAGAACTTTTCCATATTGACCTTTATGAGAGTTTTTAAATCTTCTTGGTAAGAACCCCTGTATGTCTTTATAGGCTAGACTATTTACAGTCATAAAAATTTTTTATTTAATTGGAAGATAGGCAATTCTATCTGCATGAAATGAACCGATATAAATATAATCATTATGCGGCACTGCAACTGTAGGAAGGCCAAATGCTGATTCTTTAACTTTATATTCTTTAACTGGCTCTAGCTTATTTTTATCAAGCTCAATTATGGTAAAAGGCAAAGAGCATGCAATAGATTCTATACATGTTGACGAATCCCCAGGCTGGTGATTAAGCTCAGTCACCCACAATGAATCATTCTTAATGACAATATTATCTGGGCTTTGAACAAAAAAAGTATTCTTTATTTCTTTCTTATCAATATCATAACTTTTAACAGAGTCCCCAGTGTTATAGGCAACATAAAGAGTTCTGGCGTCCTCGTCCAAACTTATACCATTCGGCTGGCTTCCAAAAGACTTTTCAAGGATAGAAAAACTTTTACCATCCCAGTATTTGACATGACCGGTTTCAGGTTTAAACAAGACGTCTAGGAGCCACCTATTCCAAGTTAGTCCCCTATCAAACATGTAGGTAGTATAAAAAGTGCCATCTTTAAAAAACGCAATATCATTTAGATAGATTGTAGGATCTGCTTCAATACAGCCCTTCCATTCAATTCCCCATTCCTCATCTTTTTTAATTAGTTCAAACATCTCAACGGTTTCTCTTGGCTTATGATTTATTACACCAAGCTGATATCTGCCATCATCTCTTTCAACAATACCTATTCCATGAGTATTAAAACTATCATTTTTATCTCTTTGACAGCTATCTTGACCCCATTCATTTATGCCAAAAGTTAAGTTGATATCAAGTATTCTTTTCGTTTTTAAATTAAATAATTTTAAGAAAGAAGAGTTGTCTTTCCCAAAGGGATCAATCCCACCAAATTCACTAATGAGCAGCCATTCATTATCTGGAAGTACTACTATGTCCTCAGGATTTTTAAACCCACAAAACACATCTATGACCTCATCAGATTGGCAAACTTCTATATTCTTTTCAGGGCCTAAGTAGTCTCGTGAAATAATCAAAAAGGCTAAAAAGACTAACATCATTGAAATGGGTATCATCCATCGGAAGTAGTTATTAAAAATTTTAGTCACTAAGCTCTTAATGTGATCAGCAAACAATAACAACGCCAACCCACGCATTACAAGCAAAACACCAATTATGAATGTTACAAGCATCCACATAGTCTGATGCCAATCATTTTGATTTGTTGCCGTTAATAAGCACAGAAGGCCTATAAATATAGTTATATAACCTAGAGGCCTAACATCTTTTAATTCTAAAAATTTATTTACGATGCTTTGAGTTATTGGCTTAATTAGAATAAGAACAGACAAGCCAAGAAAAGCAAAAAAATAAAAATAGTTCATATATCTAAATCTTAGACTTTTTAAGTATTAATTCAATTAACTCCTGGGGCTTATCCAATGGAACATGGTGCGCTGCACCCTCGACATTAATAAATTGCATCTTATCTGAATAAGCTCTCTTTGCATTTTCCAATAATTTTCCCGAAGTAAGAAGACTATTTTCTCCATGAACAAATACAGCAGGGCAATTGAAAGAAAATTTATATCCAAACAGTCTCTCTAAGCCAGTAAACATCTTGTCATCAAACTTCCATCTCCACCCATCTTGCGTATTTTTAATCGAGTGCTCGGCAATATATCTTAGGTACCAATCATTTTCACAATCCTGCTTGGGCATTAGACGAAATCTTCCCAGAAGGCTTTCTTTATTATCGTAGTATTTAATCATTCTAAGGGGGCCATTTTTTTTATGTTCTGAATTATCATAATTTGGTGGACGAATAAACGTATCTATTATCATCAACCCATCTATGAGTTCCTTTTCTTCTGTAGCAACAAACCCTGCAACATGCCCACCTAGTGAGTGACCAACAAGATATGTATAGGTAGAGTTATTAATATCCTTTTCATGCTTAATAACACTAGTAACACAGTCACCAAAATCCTCTACCTTATAGCTCTCTCTAAAGTCCGAATCTCCCATGCCGGGAAGATCTATTGAAATAACATGTGCATTTGAGTTTAAGCCCGGGGCTATTGGATACCACCATTTCTTATGAGCTCCTGTGCCGTGAATTAAAATAATTAGATTACTTGTTTCAGATTTTGATTTCCAAAATGAGTAACTGATATTTCCTTTTACATCACCTAAAACCTTTTCTTCTGGGCTTGCATTAATAGCACGTTGGAACCACTCGGGAGCATGAGCCATATCGTTTTTAAGATTCTTAGAAATTTTCATAATATGTATTCTAAGGCATATATAATAATTTTATGAATAAAAATAATCTTACACCAGCTGCTACCGTTCTGCTTTTTAAAAACTCTGCAGCAGGCCCAAAGGTGTTTATGGTAAAGAGGTCCAAGAAGCCCCCGTTTGAAAATTTATATGTATTTCCTGGAGGAAAGGTTGATCAAGATGATGGAAGTAGCAAAATGTATGATTTGTGCAAAGGATTGAATGATGAAAAGGCCTCATCTCAACTTAATATAGGTTCAGGAGGTCTTGCTTATTGGGTTGCTGCAATACGGGAGTCTTTTGAGGAAGTGGGCATATTAATGGCTGATCTTTCTGATAAGCAATTAGGAGCAGGAGATTCATATAATGAAAAACTAAAGGGCTATAGGGATAGTATTAATAATGGTGAACTAACGTTTTATGAAATGTTGGTTAGAGAAAGTCTAGATATTTCACTTGATAGTATTTCGCCATTATCTCACTGGATAACACCGGAGATAGAAAAGAGAAGATTTAATACTAGGTTTTTTGTAGCAGAAATACCTAATTTTCAGACTGGCGAGCATGATGGTAGAGAGACAACAGATAGCGTCTGGATAACTCCAGAGGAAGCCTTAAAGAAAGCAGAATCTGGCGATATGCAAATGATAATGCCAACAACTAAAAACCTAGAAAGTTGCTGCGGTTTTAATTCAGTAGAAGAATTAATTAATGCAAAGAAGAATATTGAACCAACTGATCGCCCATCAATACTTCCAAAATTTTTTAAAAAGAATGGTAATTGGGTTGGGCTACTCCCAGGTGATGAAGGTTATGAGCAAGCCTGATCACTTATTAATAAAAAAGATTACAGCTCCGAATGGAGGTATTTTTACTGGAGGAGGAACCAATACATATATTATTGGTATTAATGATATAACAATAATTGATCCAGGCCCTATTGAAGAGTCTCACGCAAAAAATATTCTAGATACTTACGGAGATAGAATAAAGCGAATCCTCGTTACCCATACTCATATGGATCATTCACCCTTAGCAACCCCGCTATCAAAAGAGCTCGATGTCCCATTAATGGGCATGACCATTTTGGACAATATGGACTACCAAGATGAGAGCTTTAAGCCTTCATCACATCTTCAGGACGGCGACCTAATTGAAACAGGCGAATACACTATTGAAGTTGTGCATACACCTGGGCATGCCTCTAATCACCTTTGTTACTTGATTAAAGATAATAACTGTTTAATTACAGGTGATCATATTATGCAAGGCTCAACAGTTGTCATAGCACCTCCTGATGGAAACATGAGAGACTATTTGCTCTCCCTGGAGAAGCTCAAAAATTATAAAATAGATTTTCTTGCTCCAGGCCATGGAGAATACATAGATAAGCCATTTGAAGCAGTAGATTGGATAGTAAATCATAGGCTCGAAAGAGAAGCCAAAGTGCTTAAAAAGCTACAGAAAGTAGGAAAAATTTCTTTAAATGATTTAGTTCTTGAGGTTTACGATGATGTTGATTCAAGGCTTCATAAAATTGCATTAGCCAGCTTGGAGGCCCATCTTTTTAAATTGCAGGAAGAAAAAGCTGCAGAATTTGACGGATCTTTTTGGTCTTGTATTAATTAACCTCTTTTAAAACCACTTTTTCTATATTTTCAAATTCTTTTTTATCGGCTGCATCTTGGAGCTCTTTTTGAAATTTATCACTTGGGTTAGCCTTTTGAGTTGCTTTAACTTTTTTCTTTTTTGTTAACAACAAAGATCTATCTATATTTTTTTCTGACAGCTCAGCTTCATTGCCCATGCAAGTTACTACATTTTCCGATACAGCAACCATCGGTGTCCTCTTTGAGATTATTGGTTGGTGATTCATTGGTTTTTGCATACAGCCAATCATGCTTGCGGAAGAAATTGGACCACCTGAATCAAAATCTTCAACATCTATTGCACATCCACTTAACAGAACTGCAAATGGTAATAGTTTTAATATATAGCCTGTCAACTCAAGCTCTGTTTGTTAGCGATAAGATCATCAACAACTGCAGGGTCTGCTAATGTTGAAGTATCTCCAAGGGCATCAAACTCACCCTCAGCTATCTTCCTTAAAATACGTCTCATAATTTTTCCTGATCTAGTCTTTGGCAGTCCAGGAGCATTTTGGATAAGATCTGGTTTTGCTATAGCACCTATTTCTTTTCCTACAAAATTTTTAAGTTCTATTCTTAATTCTTCAGTAAATATATTTTCTGTCATCAGCGTTACATATGCATAAATACCCTGGCCTTTAATCGGATGATCAAAACCAACAACAGCCGCTTCAGCAACAAACGGGTGAAGGACTAAAGAACTTTCAACCTCCGCAGTCCCAAGTCTATGGCCGGAGACATTAAGAACATCATCAACCCTTCCTGTAATCCAATAATAGCCATCAGAATCTCTTCGAGCACCATCACCAGTAAAATAAATTCCATCATACATCTTAAAATAAGTATCAATCATTCTTTCATGATCACCATAAACAGTTCTTATTTGGCTAGGCCATGATGACTCAATAACTAAATTACCGGAGTTAACCCCATTTAATGCATTGCCTTTTTCATCATATAGAGCTGGCTTTACACCAAAAAAAGGAAGCGTTGCTGAGCCTGGCTTTGTTGGTGTAATTCCAGATATTGGAGAGATAAGAACAGACCCAGTTTCTGTTTGCCACCATGTATCAACTATATCGCAATTAGAATTACCTACTATTGTGTAATACCAGTCCCAAGCCTCTGGATTAATTGGCTCGCCAACTGTTCCCAATATTCTTAAACTAGATCTACTTGTAGAAAGGACAGGTTCATTACCTTGCGCCATCAAAGCTCTAATTGCTGTGGGAGCAGTATAAAAAATACTAAGATTATATTTATCACATACTTCCCAACATCTTGAAGCCGAAGGATAAGTAGGAACCCCTTCGAACATTAATGTTGTTGTTCCATTAGACAGAGGCCCATACAAAATATACGTATGGCCGGTTATCCATCCAACATCTGCAGTGCACCAATATTTATCATCAGGCCTTATCCCAAAGATGTATTTAAAACTTATATGAGCACCAAGCATGTACCCGGCTGTAGAGTGCAATACTCCCTTTGGCTTTCCTGTTGAGCCCGATGTGTAAAGTATAAACATTGGATCTTCAGCAGCCATTGGTTCAATTTCACAAGTTGTTTTAACATCGGCAGATGCATCAGAGTAAGAGATATCTAACTTATCATTCCAAGGTATTTTTGCAGATGTTCTTGTTATAACCAAAACACTTTTTACCATACTGCATTTTGAAACAGCCTCATCTACATTCTTTTTCAAAGGGACATGCTTGCCTCCTCTAACACCTTCATCAGCAGTAATTACTATTTCACAATCAGCGTCAATAATTCTATCTTTAAGCGATTCTGGTGAAAAACCTCCAAACACCACAGAATGAATTGCACCAATTCTTGTGCACGCAAGCATCGCATAGGCAACTTCAGGAATCATAGGCATATATATACAAACCCTTGAGCCCTTTTTTGCTCCTAAGTTTTTTAATACATTAGCAAATTTACAAACTTCATCATGTAGCTCTTGAAATGTAATTTCTTTAGAGTCACCAATTTCATCACCTTCCCAAATAATTGCAGTTTTTTGTGCGCTATTTTTTAAGTGCCTGTCTATGCAGTTATAACTAACATTAAGTTCTCCGCCACTAAACCAACTTGTATCTGAAAACTTACCATTATGAGTCTCATCGAAGTCCTTGCTCCATGAAAGATTGTCTTTAGCTAATTTAGCAAAAAAATGATTAGGGCTTTCAATCGATTGTTTATACATAGACTGAAATTCTTCCATGCTACCCAAGTGGGGATTTTTAACATGAGATTTCGGGTTATATATTTTTTCTTCTGTCACAACTCAAATAATAGATGGTTGAGGATTTATAAAATTTTTGCCTTTAGGGTTTGACATAATTTTTGTTATCAAAGATTCATAATCACCATCATTTGATTCTAAATTTATGTCTGCTGCATTAATAATAAGCAGAGGGGACTCTTCGTAATATAGAAAGAATCTTGAGTAAGCATCATTCAATCTTTCTAAATAGTCTAGAGTAAGGAATTGCTCATTAATATTTCCCCTTTTAGTAATTCTATTTTTTAAAACATCTATTGGTGCTTGAAGATATATAACTAGATCTGGAGTAGGAGCATCTATAGTTAGGTGATCATACACATTGTCATACAACTTCATTTCCTCTTGCGAAAGAGTTACTTCAGCAAAAAGCCTATCTTTTTGTATTAAAAAATCAGCGACTCTGACACTTTCAAATAAACTTCTCTGCTTAAGATCTTGAATCTGCTGCATTCTTTGAAATAAAAAGAATAGCTGGGTAGCAAGAGCTGATTGGCTTGGGTTTTTATAGAAATTTTTTAAAAAAGGGTTTTCTGCCGGACTTTCTAGAAATGCATCATAGTTAAATGTATTAGCGATCTTGTTAGCAAGAGTTGTTTTACCAACCCCTATTGGACCTTCAACAGCTATGTATTTTGGAAGTGGTGCCTCTTCAAATGCTGGATTCATCTAATTAAAATTTATTTTCTATTAGATTATCTCAACTCCTCGGAGAATCCAAATTTTTTGAATGAATCTTCATCACTTTTTTCTTTAATTGAATCTATGAGCTTCCTTTTTAGTGCATCATCGTCTTTTTGAAAGCTATCCCACCAATCGCCTGGACCGGCTTTTATTTTCGCGGCTCTTTCTCTAACTAGCATAAAATCAAATGCTGCCCTAAATCTAGGATGTTTAATAAGTTTATAAGGCTGATTTCCAATTCTGCTATGAAGTTTCAGCTGAAGAACCCAAATATCTTTTATGTAATTATAAAACTTTCTTGGTATTGCAGTCTTTTGTTGTTGGTTTTTTAAGATCTTGTCCATAGATCTAAAGAATTTTCGAATATTTATTCCGTCTTTATTGGAACATTCTTTCAACAAGGCTGGCCACAGGAGGGCAGCAACTAAAAACCCAGGAGTCTTAGATTGATTATTCTTAACTCTGGAGTCTGTATTTTTAACTGCTTCCAGCATAACTTTCTTGGCGTAATCATTATCGGGACTGGCAGCAACAAGATATTTTAAGAGACCATATGAGCCTAGTTTATTTAGATTTTTTTCACCGTCTCCGCCAAGGAAAATTTTACAAAATTCATCAAACATTCTTGCATTTGATATATCTCCAAGGAGATAGCTTTTATCATAAATAGCATCTTTAACAGTATTTTCTAATTTAAATCCAAGCTTGGAGCTAAATCGAATAGCCCTAAGGCTTCTAACCGGATCCTCTTCAAATCTTTTCTGCGGGTCTCCAAGTGAGACAATAATCTTCTTATTTATATGAGTTAGACCATTGCTAAAATCTTGTATTTTTCTTGAAATAGGGCAGTAGTAGAGCGCATTGACAGTAAAATCTCTTCTCTTACAGTCATCCTCAATGCTTCCCCAAATGTTATCTCTTAAGATTTTTCCCTGATCATCTTTAATTATTTGATTGCTGCTGGACCCTGCATCTGATCTAAAGGTGGCCACCTCTATAAGTTCATTTCTGTTAAAAACATGAACAAGTCTGAATCTTTTACCAATTATTCTAGAAGCTTTAAATACCTTTCTAACCTGCTCAGGGGTAGCACTTGTAGCTATATCAAAATCTTTGGGAGACATATTGCACAACAGATCTCTGACACAACCACCTACAAGGTATGCCTCATAATTATTTTTTTGGAGTTCGTCTACAATTGAGATTGCAAACTTACTGATCTTATTATTATCTAACAAATCGTCTCGTCAATAGCTTCATATACAAAATATGCTTAACCATTTAGTTGTTTTTCTTTAATCTCATCAAGTGTTTTACAATCGATACAATGAGTCGCTGTGGGCCTTGCTTCAAGCCTTTTTATGCCTATCTCATCTCCGCAAGAATCACACCAACCATAATCATCATTTTTAATCTTATCGAGAGATATACTAATTTTATTAGTAAGTTTTCTTTCTCTATCTCTAGTTCTTAATTCAAATGCAAATTCTTCTTCTTGAGAAGCTCTGTCTATAGGATCCGCATATGTCTCACCTTTTGTTTTCAAATGATCAAATGTTTTTTGCATTTCGTCAAAAAGATGCTCTTTCCAGTTCAGCAAAACAGCTGTGAAATGTCTTTTCATAGCAGCGCTCATATACTTCTCTTTTTTCTTAGCTTTATAAGGAGCAATCTTTGATTTATTTGTGGTTGCAACAACTTTAAGTTTAGGCTTTTTCTTAGCTACTGTTTTCTTAGCTACTGTTTTCTTAGCTACTGTTTTCTTAGCCACTGTTTTCTTAGCCACTGTTTTCTTAGCTACTGTTTTTTTAGTTGATTTTGATTTTGTTTCTGTTGTTTTTTTTGCAGGCATTACTTATTTTAGTTTTTTTAGGGTGGAGAAAATATCAGATAGAGGGCATATTTACTAGCTTTTTCTTAATTTATTTAAGATTTTGTCATATTTATCACTAGATACTCGAGGTCCAAATGTTGTAACAACAAGCGATGAAGCAAAATTTGCAAATGAAGAGCATTCTGACAAATTACTACCTTCTAAATAGGCGTGCATGAAAGAACCAGCAAACATATCTCCAGCTCCATTGGTATCAATTGGATCAATTTTTTCAGCAGGAGTATCGATTACTTTTCCAGCGGTGACAACAGAGCTTCCGTCAGCTCCCCTAGTAATTGCTGTAATATATTTTTTTTGTTTATAGAAAGAAATCGCCTCATCAATAGATTGGGTCTGTGAAAATGCAATAGCCTCGTCATCATTGCAGAAGATCATATCAAGCCCGTAAGATTCTATTTTATCAAATCTATCCTTAAAAATTTTAACAAGGCCTGCATCAGCTAGAGAGAGTGCTTTAATAATATTTCCCCCTTTTAAACGTTCTAGAACTGAAATGACAGCATTAAAATTTTCCTCGCTTGTGACCATGTATCCTTCAATATAAAAAATCTTAGAGTTTTGGACTACATCATAATCAATATCTTCTTTGCCAAGGAACTCACTGACACCCAACATACTTATCATTGTTCTTTTTGCATCAGGCGTTACAAGGATTAAGCATTTGCCAGTCGGAAGATCGCCATTTCTATCGCTTATTCCTATATGAGCTACTCCTGCCTGCTTTAAGCTTTTAATATACATATTGCCATCTTTATCATCTGACACTCTGCACACATGGTGGCATTTTGATCCATAGTTAGATGCAGCAACTAGAGAATTTGTTGCAGAGCCTCCACAATCTGAAACCGATTCATAATTCAGGCTTTTGAGTCTTTCAAGAATTGGTTTTTGATCTTCCGCAGAAACAAGAACCATTTGATTGGCCTCAAGACCAAATTCTTCAAGAAAGTCATAGTCGACCATAAACTGAGTATCAACCAATGCATTTCCTAGCGCACTTATATCGTATGACATTTAAAATTTCTCCATAATTTTTTCAATTTTTGTAAGCGTTAAATCAATGACATCATTTGAATGAGTTGTAGAAATAAACCCTGCTTCAAATTTAGATGGAGCAAAATAAATGCCGTTAAGCATGCATTGGGTCAGGAATTTTATAAAAAGAACATCATCTGTCGCAGCAACCTCATTGAAGTTTTGAGGTAGTTTTTCTGCAAAGAAAAAGCCAAACATTCCTCCAATTTGGGCATGAGAGAACTCTATACCTTTAGTTTGCATGATTTTGGACATTCCACTTAGGAGGCTTGATGATTTTCTTTCAAGCTCGTCATAGGGATTTTTTTCTATCAAGAGCTCCAATAGCGCAGATCCGGCAGACATTGCCAATGGATTGCCTGATAAGGTACCTGCTTGATATACCGGACCTTCAGGAGCAAGATAATCCATTATTTTTTTTGAACCCCCAAAAGCTCCAACCGGTAGACCTCCGCCAATTACTTTACCCAAAGCAGTGAGATCAGGCTTTATATTAAATATTTCCTGAGCACCGCCCAACGAAACTCTAAAACCAGACATAACCTCGTCGAAAATTAAAAGTGAATTATTTTCACTTGTTATCTTTCTTATGGCTTTAAGAAATTCTTTTGATCCAGGAACAAATCCCATATTGCCAGCAACGGGCTCAACTATTACTGCGGCAACATCATCCTTAATTTCTTCAAATATTTTAGTGAATGCACCTATATCGTTATAAGGAACACTATAAGTTAACTTTGCTAGGTCCTTAGGCACACCAGGAGAGTCTGGCAAGCCGAAAGTTGAGACACCAGAACCGGCTTTTATTAAAAGCGAATCAACATGACCATGATAGCAACCATCAAACTTTATGATTTTCTCTTTGTTGGTAAAACCCCTTGCTAATCTTATAGCGCTCATTGTCGCCTCAGTACCAGAGTTAACCATTCTAATTTTTTCTATACTAGGCACTGCTTTTTTGATTAGCTTTGCCACATCGGTTTCTAATCCAGTAGGAGCGCCATAACTTGTTCCAAGATCAACCTGCTTTTTAACTGCTTCTATAATTTTTTCATGTGAGTGGCCCATGATCATTGGCCCCCATGATCCTATGTAATCTATATATTTGTTATCATCAACATCATGCAGGAAAGGTCCTTTTGCACTTTTAAAAAATATAGGGCTACCCTTTATATTTTTAAATGCACGGACAGGCGAGTTCACACCTCCAGGCATTAATTGTTTCGCTTCTAAAAAAAGCTTTAATGATTTTTCTATTTTATTCAATTTATATGTGTCCTTGGAAAGGTCGTTATCATATCAAAAAATCAACACACATAAAAAAGCAATTTAAAATTTATATACAGCTGCAAAAATGCCAATTATCAAAAATAGAACAGGTAATTCATTAAACAACCTCATTTTAAAAGAGCTCCATTCAAGACTATTGCATTCAAGCTTATTTATTATTTGATAACAAAAAAGTTGGTACCAAATAAGACCAAAGACAATGCTGATTTTTAACATTATCCAGTCCTGTGATAAAAAATTAAGGAAATTCCCTGATAGATATGCCATAAGAAGCCCAAAGACAATAGACAAAATACCAAGTGGTGTAATAAATCTTATCAGACGCTTCTCCATCTCCAATAACTGATTTTTAATATCTATATTAGAAGTCTCAATGTGATTTACAAAAAGACGAGGCAAATAAAATATTCCGGCAAACCATGCAACCATAAAGAATATATGGAAGGACTTGAAAATGAGATATAGGTTCATATCTAATATTCTATACTGTTATGAAAATTTATTCTGTTAAGTAATAAGTATTATAAATGTAGTATATTAAGGGTAATTATGACCACTGAGACCAATAGATCCATAGAACTTACAGATGCTGCAATGAGCAGAATTAGAAAAGTTATGTCTAATGGGGATGATTTGCAATCAAAATTTAGAGTCTATGTAACTGGGGGAGGCTGCTCCGGTTTTCAATACGGATTCAAATTTGATAATGAAGAGGCATTTGATGATGACATTATTAAGTTTGGCGACTTCTCTGTTCTTTTAGATTCAATGTCCTATCCTTATTTGTATGGCTCAACGCTAGACTTTAAAGAGGACTTGTCAGGTGCTAAATTTATAATTAATAATCCAAATGCCAAAACAACTTGTGGTTGCGGAGAATCGTTCACTATTTAGAGCTTGTAAGCGATCCCAGCAAAGCTTTTTTTACAATTTTATTGCTTATCTGAACGGTCGATTGGATATTGTTCAATCTCCTAAAACCAAACCAAGCAAAAGCCATTGATTCTATAGCTTGAGAGTTAAGCCCCTCATCCTCAGCGGTAGTGACATTAGCGTCTAAAAGTTTGGAAATTCTTTCAAGTAAAAACTTATTCTTTACACCGCCACCACATATGACAACATCATTAGGCAGAAAGTTATTTTCCTGAACTGCAACTTGAATTGATAAGGCCGTAAGCTCGGTAAGTGTAGCCAATATATCTTTTGGGGACTTAGATAAAAGAGGCTTACCAATTAACTCATAGTTAAATAGCTCTTTGCCTGTTGATTTAGGAAAGGGATCACTAAAAAACTTCAAAGACATGAGTCGCTCTAGTTCTTTTTCTAAAACAATACCTTTTGAAGCAACCGCTCCATTTTTATCAAAAGGCCTATCAAGATTTTTTTGACAGTACGCATCCATTAGCGCATTTCCAGGGCCTATATCGCTTCCAAAAAACTCACTTTTATTTTTAATGTATGTGAAATTAGATATCCCTCCAATATTTACAACAAGAATCTTTTTATTTTTCTTGTAAAAAATATCATGATGAAATTCAGGCACAAGAGGGGCCCCGTGACCTCCGGTTGCAATATGCATGCCTCTTAAATTATCAACTACAGGTATATTTAAATCTGATGCAACTATATTTGGATCTCCAAGTTGCATTGAGAATCCTTTGCCTTTATTTATTTCATGCCAAACAGTTTGCCCCGACAGGGCAATTCCTTTTATATCTTTCTTTTGAAGTCCACTTAGCAAAATAGATTTTTCTATTGCTCGAGAGTACATCTCACCAATATCTTTATTTATTTTGCCCAATGAGCTCAAGGAGGTTTCATTAGACGCTATTAAATTTTTTATTTCAGTTTGAGTTTTCTTTGGAATTTTAATGCTATGAAAGAATTCTAAATTCACCCTTTTAGATATTGATATAAAAGATACATCTATTGCGTCACAACTTGTTCCGGTCATGACGCCCACATATATTGATTTACTCATTCTTATAGCTGATATTTTGATTTGTAAATTTACTCATATCATCCAACATTAATTTATTTTTTTCAAAAAGGATATCAAAATCTAGCTTTAATTTATTAGACAGTGGCTCCGCTGAAGGAAGCTTGATCTTTACTGGATCAGTGTGTTTATTGCCAATTTTGAACTCATAATGAAGGTGAGGACCAGTAGCCAAGCCCGTGCTACCAACATACCCAATAACTTGACCCTGCATAACCTTTTTGCCCTTCTTTACCTTGTTTTCAAATTTGTTCAAATGACAGTACCTCGTTGAGTAGTCATTTGTATGCTTTAAAACAATTTCCTTTCCACAACCATTTCGCACTCCAACAAATTCTACGCTACCAGATCCTGTTGCTCTTACAGGGGAGCCGGTTGGAGCTGCATAATCAACACCATTATGAGCCCTAATTGTATGCAGAACCGGATGCATTCTATTTGGGTTGAAGTGCGAGCTTATATAAGAAAATTCAAGAGGGGCTCGAAGAAAAGCCTTTTGCATGTTCTCACCGTTATTATCAAAGTAGCCTTTTTTACCATCTTGATCTATAAATCTATTTGCTACGTATGTCTTATCTTGGTTGGTAAACTCTGCTATTAAAATATCACCATTCTTTATTTTTTCACCCTTTGAGTATGGGGTTTCATAGATCACAGAAAAAGTATCGCCCTCTCTGATATCAAAAACAAAGTCTATATCCCAGCCAAAAATGTAAGCAAGATCCATAATTACACTATCAGGCATACCAGAGGCCAAAGCATCCTCATAAAAAGAACTAGAGATAGTTCCGCCTGCATAAGATGAAATCGTTTCAATAGTATTTCTAATCTTTCTAAGCTCTATTTTTTGCCCGATTGATATCTCTATTGATGAAAGCTTATCTTTGACAATCCCAATATTAGTAAGTTTGTCACCAAAATAAGAAAATATAATTTTGTTACCAGGTCTAATGTTAGTAATTAAATTAGCATCCTTAAGACTATAAATTTTATATTGGGTATTTAAAGGAACTTTAAATTTCTCAAATATGATTGAGAGAATCTCACCATCTTTTACTTCGTAGGTTTGTTGCGAGGCTACTTCAACTGGAATATCTTTAATACTTTCACTGTATATGATCTCTTCTTCGGCTGGAGGCTGATCAGAATTTAGATCCAGATAAAGAAGGAGGATAAGGGCGATTAGAAAGAAAAATATACTAATGACCAACTTTGTTGGAACTTTTCTAAAGCCTATCATTCTTCGTTTTGGAGATTAAGCAGCTCTGTATTGCCTCCAAAGGCCACTATGTTTTTAGAAACTACTTGCTCATTAACAAATTGAGATAAATAATTTGGGCCACCGGCTTTACATCCAGTCCCTGATAGACCCTCACCACCAAATGGCTGAACGCCTACAACAGCACCAACAATATCTCTATTTATATAAACATTTCCTACATTTGCAGCATGGGCTATCTCATCTGCTCTAGATTCAACTCGCGTATGAACGCCAAGCGTTAGACCATAATTAAGTTTGTTTATTTCTTCTACCACACCTTGAATCTTACCTGCCTTGAATTTCATAATATGAAGAATTGGACCAAACTGTTCAGACTCTAATTCTGATAATGATTTAATCTCAATCATTGTTGGGGGAATATATTTATTATCAATATAGTCATGTGGTTGTATAACATTCTTTCCATCAATTGAAGCAGCTTCTATATAGTCTTTAAGCTTTTCAAAAGCGTCTTTTGATATTATTGGACCAATGTCATTATTAAAATTTTCAGTTGGCCCAATATCTAGAACTTTCATTGCCCCAGTTACCATGTCTATTACTTCTTGATAAATATCTTCCTGAACAATAAGGACCCTCAATGCAGAGCATCTTTGCCCAGCACTATTAAACGCTGATCGCATAACGTCGTCTGTTACCTGTTCCAAGAGGGCGCTTGAGTCTACTATCATGCAGTTCAGGCCTCCGGTTTCTGCTATAAATTTAATTATCTCTTTGTGGTTATCAAGAAGACTTGACTGAATTTTTCGAGCAGTTTCAGTAGATCCAGTAAATGCAACGCCTTTCAGACCCTCAGATTTAGTTAAAGTTGCGCCATTCAAACCATCGCCAAGAACAAGTTGAAGAGCATCCTCTGGAACTCCTTGGCTATGAAAAATATTTGTAATTATGCTTGCAAGAATTGGAGTATGTTCTGATGGTTTCGATATTACATCGTTGCCTGTTGCAAGAGCAGCACTGATTTGACCAATCAAAATAGCAACTGGAAAGTTCCAGGGGCTAATGCATAAAAATCTTCCTCTTGGGTGGTACGTAAGAGCATTTTCTTCGCCTGTTGGGCCATTAAGTTTATTTGATGAGGCTTGTAGTTTGACTGCCTCCTCGCTGTAGTACCTTAAAAAATCTACAGCTTCTCTTATCTCATCAACCGCATCTTCAATATGTTTTCCCGCCTCATGGATTAAATAATAAAGAAGCTCATTAGGATTATTTTCTATAAAATTTGCAATCTTTTTAAGAACCTCTGCTCTATGAACAACAGAGGTTTTTGACCAAGACGATTTTTTGTAATTTGAAAAAGCTTTTTCAATACTCTCAGAAGAATCAAAATATGCTGAACCTATTTCAGAGCCATTTGATAGAGAGTTGAATGTATGCTTTTCAGAGCTACTTGGATTTCTGCCACCATAAACTGATTCAACCTTTTTTGTCTTGCCATCAAAATTTTTAAGATAGCCTTTGAGCTTATCTAGATTAACTTGCTCAGAAAGGTCTAAACCTTTCGAATTCAGGCGATCATTGAAAATGTTAATTGGCATTGGAATTTCTTTACTTTCCTCTGCAATTTTTTTAACTGGGCTTTCTGCCAACCATAAAGAATCAGTCTCTGGATCCAAGAGCCTATTAATGAAAGAACTGTTTGCACCGTTCTCTAAAAGCCTTCTTACTAAATAGGGGAGCAGGTCTTTGTATTTGCCTATAGGAGCATATATTGTAGTTTTGTTGTTTTTACCAAGAACACTTTCTGCGCTCTTATACAAAAGCTCTCCCATGCCATACAGGCGCTGATATTCAAAGTTAGCTTGATCACTCATCTGATGAATTGCAGCAATAGTATGCGCATTATGAGTAGCAAATTTTGGTAAAAGGTTTTTAATGGAGAGCATTTTTTCAGCACATGCCAAATAAGAGATGTCTGTATGTGCTTTTTTGGTGAAAACAGAATACCCCTCATGCCCAAAAACTTGAGAATTTTTTATCTCATAATCCCAGTAAGCGCCTTTTACAAGTCTTGCATGCATTGGGGCTCTTTTTTCAAGCATCGCTTCAACCCAGTCAATCAAGTCCAATGATCTTTTTCCATAGGCCTGGATAGCAAGCCCAATACTTTCCCAGTCTTTAACTCCCTCAGACATTAATACTTCTTCTAAAATCTCTATGCTTAATGAAAGCCTATCTTGCTCCTCAGCATCAATTGTAATCTCAACATTCTTTTTTATGGCGCTATGAATAAGCTTTAAAAGTCTCTTTGACAAGAACTCTCTTACCCTTTCTATCTTTCTTGTTTCATACCTTGGATAGAGTGCAGATAACTTTATAGAAACCCCATTTTTATTTCCTGTTTTTTCATTAATCTTGCTAACCTCTTCAATGGCCTCGAGGTAGGCTTGAAAATACTTTTCAGCTTGATGGTCTGTTCTTGCTGCTTCTCCAAGCATATCGAAAGAATAAGTGTTTTGATCAATATTTTTTAGCTTAGAAATATCTTTAAAGTCCCTACCCATCACAAATTCTTTGCTTAATATATGCATAGCTGCAAGAACTGCATTTCTTATTGGCATTTCGCCAGATTTTGATACAAGACCACCAATATATTTTGCTGGATTGTTGTTGGATAGCTCAGATGGCTTTACTAAGGTCCCTGCTAGCAAGAGACCCCATGTAGAAGCGTTAACAAAAATACTGTCTGCTTTGTTAAGATGCTCGATCCATCTACCTTCTGATAATTTTTCTGAGATAATAAGATCTCTAGTAGATTTATCCGGTATTCTTAAAACTGACTCAGCGAGGCACATTAGTGCAACACCTTCATTATTAGATAAACCATATTCACTCAAAAATGCATCCAGCATTGTTCTTTCGGACTTTGCAACTCTGCACTCATCAATGATCTTCTTTGCGTTATCAACTATCTTTGAATTGCTTATAAAATTTGAATCTTCAATCATTGATTGAATTAGTTCGTTTTCTGATTGAAATTTATTACGAGATATCGACATAGGTTATATTTTAATCTTAAAAAGATAAGTAGCAAGATTGTGATTTTCTTAATGCATTAAAAATACTATGATATGCAGATGACTGATGCTATTTCTATTATTAAGCGCGGAACAGATGAAATTCTGACAGAGGCAGATCTCAAGAAAAAGCTAGATTCTGGGAAGCAACTCACTATTAAAGCAGGGTTTGATCCTACTGCCCCAGATCTTCATTTGGGCCATACAGTTCTAATAAATAAATTAAGACATTTCCAAGATCTTGGTCATAAGGTAGTTTTTCTCATTGGAGACTTTACAGGCCAAATTGGCGATCCTTCAGGTAAAAATAAAACCAGACCAACCCTCACTAAAGAAGAGGTTGTAGAAAATGCAAAAACCTACGAACAGCAAGTTTTTAAGATATTAAAAAAAGAGTTAACAGAAGTCAGATTTAATTCAGAATGGTGTAAAGACCTAGGAGCTGAGGGGCTTATAGGGCTCGCATCAAGGTATAACGTTGCTCGTATGCTAGAAAGGGATGATTTCAATAAACGTTATTCATCTAATCAGAGCATAGCTATACACGAATTCTTATATCCATTAGTTCAAGGGTATGACTCAGTTGCACTAAAGGCAGATGTGGAGTGCGGGGGCACTGATCAAAAATTTAATCTATTAGTTGGAAGAGAGCTCCAAAGATCTTTTGACCAAGAGCCACAAGTTGTTTTAACTGTTCCTATTTTAGAAGGCTTGGATGGCGTCAATAAGATGTCTAAATCTCTTAATAACTTTATTGGGGTCGATGAAGCTCCAAATGAAATGTTTGGTAAGGTTATGTCTATTTCTGATACTTTGATGTGGAGATGGTTTGAGCTTTTAAGCTTTCTTTCTGAGAGTGAGATCATCTCTTTAAAGAAATCTGTTGATGAAGGAACAAATCCAAGAGATGTTAAGTTTTTATTAGCAATTGAGATAGTTGATCGATTCCATGGAGATGGCGAGGGAGAAAACTGTAAAAATGCTTTTCTAAAAAGATTCCAAAAAGGAGCTTTGCCTGATGACATAGATGAAGTGGAATATGCAATTGATGGAGAATCTATTCCTCTAGTTAATTTACTTAAAGAAACTGGAATGGTTGCTAGCACATCTGAGGCTTCCAGATTAATTAAGCAGGGCGGCGTCAAGATAGAGTCTCAAAAGGTTGACGACCCCAAGAAAAAAATTGAACTAGGCAAAAAACAAGTTTATCAAGTTGGTAAAAGAAAATTTCTAATAATCAAAACCTAAAATGAAAAAAATATATTTATTCCTTACATTACTTTTAACTATTGGCTGCAATCAAGACAGCCCTAATATTACCCAAATACAAAACATGCAATATTTTATAGATAACAGCCAAAATCCAGATATTATTGAGGTCGAAAATGGGCTTCAGTATTCAATTATCCAAAACGGGGATCTTAACAATCCAACTGCTAACTTAGATGACATAATCACAGCACACTTTCATGGAACTCTTACCAATGGAGAGGTATTCTGGTCCTCTGTTGATATGAATGAGCCCTTAGAGATACCTCTTTCTGGCTTGATTGAAGGGTGCCAAAAAATTATTTCATTAATGAGAGCAGGGGATAAGTGGAAGGTCTTTATTGACCCAAGCATGGCTTATGGTGATGAGGGTAGGCCTGGCATACCTTCAAACTCAATTCTTATTTTTGAAATTGAGCTCTTAGAAATAGCTAGCCTTTAATCTCGGATAGAGCATACCCATATATTTCAGAGATCTGATCTATAACCTTACTTTTTGGTGTTCCAGCTCCATGTCCAGCTCTGCTCTCGACTCTTATTAAAACCGGATTATCACAACCTTGAAGCTCTTGAAGTCTTGCTGCAAATTTAAATGAGTGCGAGGGCACAACCCTGTCGTCTCTGCTTGCAGTTGTAACTAATGTTTTTGGATAACACCTATTTTCTTGAACATTATGATATGGCGAATAAGCTAGTAGGTTTTCAAATTCTTCTTTGTTATCTGGAGACCCATAGTCGCTCTCCCAGGCCCATCCTATTGTAAATTTATGGAACCTAAGCATATCTAATACACCAACTTGGGGAATAGCTATCTCAAATAAATCTGGATTTTGAAGCATAGTAGCCGCAACTAAAAGCCCTCCATTAGAACCACCAATAATGGCTGTTGTTTTTGGAGACCCAATATTAGATGAATGAAGGAACTTTGCGGCATAGGCAAAATCATCAAAGACATTTTGTTTATTAAGCAGCATGCCTTGCTCATGCCAACTATCACCATACTCGCTTCCGCCCCTAAGATTTACAACAGCAAATACTCCGCCCTGACTTTTCCAGGCTGCATGACTTTTGCTGAATCTAGGCGTTAAAGATATATTAAAACCTCCATAGCCATAAAGCATTAAAGGAGTATCTTTGGTTATATTTGTGGATTTTTTATAACTTATATGAATAGGGATTTTTGTACCATCTTTTGATTCAAAAAATTTAAAATCAGACACATAGTCGTCTGCAGAATAGCTTTTTAGATCCTCTTTCCAAAACAACGAAGTCTCTAATGTTTCTAAATTAATTTTATGAATTTCTCTTGGTTTAACAAAACTAGTTACTGAGAGAAACGAGTCAGTATCATCGATATCTCCACCGAAGCCAGATATTGATGATTCTTTGAAGGCATTTAATTTTTTTAAAAATATCCCATCTAATGAATAGAAAGTGATTTCTGAAAATGTATCCACCATGTAGTTAATTACAAAATTATTATTAATAATATTTACACTGCTAATATTATTTTCTGTCTCTTCAATAACTTCATTCCAAATAAACTTTTCATCCTGAATCTTTAAAGAAATAATTTTTCCATTAACCGCATTCTCTGTTGTGTAAAACCAGAATATTTCATCCTTATAGCCTATTAGAGAATATGCTGCCTGCAGTTCTCCAATAATTGGTTGAAATTCTTCATCATCATTTAATTTTACAAAGAGCCTATTTCTTTCATCAGTACCCTCTGAAATTGATAAGAATTTAATATCGGTGTCTTTTACAATACTTATGCCCCAACTCCACCTTGGCTTTGTTGCATTTTCATACATGACAGTATCTTGCTTTTGATCACTACCAATTTTGTGGAACATTAACTTAGGAGCTGTATTGATATCTTTAAGCAGCTCATCTTGTGGTTCATCATACTTTTGGTAATAAAATCCAGAACTATCATTCTCCCATGTTGGTGTAGAAAATTTTGACCAAGTAATTTTATCTTCCAGCTCTTTGCCGCTATCTATATCTAGTAACAACCAAGTTCTCCAATCAGAACCTCCATCTGAAATTCCATATGCAAGAAGCTTCCCATCATTGCTTATGCTAATCCCAGAAAGTGAAACTGTTCCATCTTCAGAAAATTTATTAGGGTCAAGCAAAACTTCAAATTCACATTCATCACATTTTTGGACCATTAATTTGCTTTGCTGCCATGAACCATCATTGTAGTAAAAAAATGTTTTTTCTTTTACCTTAAAAGGAGTGCTTTGGGAGTCTGAATCCCATATACCACTCAAATACTCAGCTATTGGTTTTTTGTATTTAGAGTTTTCTATAAATTGATTAGTGAACTCGTTTTGACGCTTTACCCAATCCAAACTTTCTTCACTGGTGAAATCTTCAAGCCATCTGTATGAATCCTCAACATCATAGCCATGAATATTTTCAACAAAATATCTCTTATTTGAATTTGGGTACTCCATTTGGCTTGTTTCCTTGTTGCAAGAAATTATTAACACTAGTGACAAAATTATAGGCAATCTATTCATATCAAAGCATAGTACTTTATAATCCTCCCATGAATCAATTCTTGAATGCATGGAAATTTACTTCTGACCATCTTGCTTATCTTATTGCACTAGCATTGCCAGTAGCTTTTATGGAGGTATCGGTAGCCTATTTACTTCTGCCTATACAAGATGCAACTCAACCTGAGGATTTAATAGAATATATTAACTCTAATGGGTCATTGCTTATCCTAACTGCAGTTTTGGCTATTATTACTAAAATAGGTTTTGATGGTGGTATATGGGTCGCCTTTACAAGCATTGAGAATGATAGATATGTATCACCTTTAGATGCTCAAATTGCAGGCATTAAAAAGTTCTTTCCACTACTAGGAGCTACAATTATTATTGGCTTTGCTTCATTCATAGGATTTATTTTTTTAATACTACCAGGGATTTATTTAATGGCTAGGCTATCTCTTGCCTTCGGCTATATCGTGCTTGAAGACAAAGGTGTTTTTGAATCAATAGGCAAGTCATGGGAGTCAACAGATGAGCATGGCGGAAGACTATTTACTCTTACACTATCTTTTGTTTCCTTAACTTTATTAATATCTTTGGTGGTTGGAGCTGTTATTGAATCTGGTTTAGTCAATCTAGCTTTGTTAGCTATAGGAGAGTATCTTCTAGCGCTTCCTCTTGCATATATATATTTCACACTCTATAAATCACTTAAAAATCTTTAAAGAATAATTGTCCAAATTGGATTCTAAAGGTAGAATGCACATTCCCATTTTTATGGGTCTGTAGCTCAGCTTGGTTAGAGCGCACCCCTGATAAGGGTGAGGTCGGTGGTTCGAGTCCACCCAGACCCACCATTCTTTCAACTTTCTTACCTTTTTAAGATTTAACACACATTAACACAGTGAGTATGTTTAGATCCTATACGTAAATATTTAATACACTTTCCAGCACATAAGTTTTTTGACATACTAATTCTAGTCATTAAAAAGGAATAAAAATTATTATGGAAATAAATAAAAAAGAATTAATGGAAGCGGTTGACACAATGTCATCAAAAAAATTCCCCTCTCCTGATTGCGATCTACTATTCAAAGAAAGATCTGATAAAAATTGGTCAGGTACTCATTATAATGCTACCGCATTAGATTTAGAGCACTTTGTAGATAACATTGGGGACAGAGGCATTCCTTCTGTTAACAATCTTGGTGAATCATCAACTTTTGGAAATGGATATGTTTCAATTTCTTTCTTTCATCTGGACATTGAAAAGACTGAAGAGATGATATTCAGAAAAAGAGCCTACAAGTTAGAATTTGAATGTGATGTAAGTTTTGTATTGTGTATTTTTGAAGAATTTCTCAATGACGAATATTTTGATGAGGATAGTCCTGAGGATCCTGAAGATATTAAGTGGAATTTCTTTGATATTAAATCAGGTTCAAGAGACCCATCAAATGAATCTCACGGGTACTGGCAAGAAATTTATGAGGATGTAATGGAAGTTGAGGTTTATGACTAATGAGCTCATATGAACAATTAAATTTTCCTAGAATCGACTATAAGTTCTGGGCAGATAAAAATGATTTTTTTTCAAAAGATGAGATTCCAACAACTATTAAAAGTGGAATTACTTCCGCAAAGAAGGGGGGACTTTTAGATGATTTAAAACTAATATCTGCTAATGATATTAATTTGCAAATAGAAGCAAGAATAAAAAATTTCAATTTTGATGAATCCCATAAAAATGAGCTACTAATTATTTTTGATCTGATTCAGGCATGGGGGGGAAGAAATGGAAGACATCCATACAAGAAAAAGGCAGAGCGAATTACCAATGCAGATGATTTTGCATCGGCATATAGGAATAAAATATCCCTGTTCATTCAAAAAGGTTCAAGTCATAGTTTGAATGAATCTGAGGTGAACTTTTTAGAAAAAGAAATGCTTCTTCCAGGTGTTAGACTTCCATTTTTTAGCAAGCATATGTATTTTTGGTCTAAAAACAGACCCGAAATAAATAAAATATTTAATATTTATGATTCGAGAATGGAATTCATTTTTAAAGCTTTTAATAAAAATAAGAGGATGAGTTATTTTAATTTTCTCTCAATATTACAAATGATAGAAGCTAATTATAAAATTAAAACTGGAGAGGCTGAGACAGCAATATTTGCATTTTCCAGCAATTTTTTTGACAATAAAGGATCACTTAAGGATATTTTTGAATACGAAAATGATCTCGATGAGGCTAATAGAATCATGAAAAATATCAGTAAATGATAATTATTTAATAATATGAACACTAGTATGAACACACTAGTTATTAAACCTTATACCTAAAGGTTTTCTTGAAACGAACGAACGACTGATAAGGGTGAGGTCGGTGGTTCGAGTCCACCCAGACCCACCATTTCCCAGAGAGAAGTTTTATCGAAGAAAGCCCATACAAAAGACTTAAGAGGCTTAATGCTTGCTTAGGTGGAAAGAACATCAGATACTTACAATCATCGATGCGCGTCCTTGAGTTGCGGCGATGTGTTGTTAGCATTATACAATGCCCGTATTGTATAAACTTTTAATTTGTTAATGTCATGGGTTTATAAAATTACGATGAATAAGAAAACAAAAATAGGAGCTTGGGTATTAGCAATCTCTTTGCTTTTTGGAATATTGGCGTCAATTCCCCCCGTAAGATTTATAGCTTATATCATTTATCTGAATAATACTGAGACTACAGAATTTTCTGTAAATAATACTGAATTGTTTATCAATGGTTACCTTAACTCAAAAACATACGATCAATTTATGGCTATTATTGAAGAAAATCCTCAGATCGAAACTTTGGTTGAAGGAGATAGTATGCATGGTTCCACAGACGACGAGATCATGTTTAAATTAGCTTACAAAGTTAGAGAATTAGGATTAAATACAAAGATTCTTCCTGATGCAGTTATTGAATCTGGGGCGGTTGATTTGTTCTTGGCTGGTAAGGAAAGAATTATCGTAGAGGGTCCAGATGGCAAATTTCCACGAATTGGAGTTCATTCTTGGTCTGATGGAATAACAGATGCAAAAGATTTTCCAAAAGACTCTCCAGAGCATGAAGAAAATAGAAAATATATTGAGAAAATGTTGGGAAATGATTCTTTTTATTGGTTTACTATTTATGCCGCCCCAGCTAATAATATCTACAAAATGAGTAAAGACGAAGTTCTTGAGTACAATGTGGCAACACAAGTTATTACTCTTTCTGATTAATCATTGGATACTTTTTTGTTTTAACTTTACGTCATGAGAAGCAATAGTTACTCTCCAATCTCAAGCATCATATCAAGGAGAAAGAACTTTGCTGGAGAATAGTGATTCTAAAATTCTTCAATTTGATCCAAGAAATACTTTAGGAAAAAAATTAAAAAAAAGTTATTGCTAATAGTATATTTGAGAAATATTATTGTTAGAAATATATTTTATAGTTGGGAGAGTTAATCATTGAATTTACATTAAACGAAAGATCTTTAAAAATCTTTAATAATGAAAAAATTGAGTATGATCTTCCATATTTATGGATTAGAGATAACTGTCCTTGTAATGAATGCAGAATAAAAGAAACCCAAGAAAAGAGGTTTATATTAAGCAGTGTTCCTCCAGACCTAAAACCTCATGAAGTTAACATAAGCAATGACATCATCAATGTTTCTTGGCCTGATAAGCATAAAACAGTAATCCAGCTAAAAGATATAGAGCTATTAAGAACACCCAGGAAGCCTAAAAAAATATTATGGGCTAATAACTTTACTCCAGAATATTTTGACTGGGATGGTTTTTTAAATAATGATGAAATAGCTATTAATGCTATTTCTGAATTCATTTCAAAAGGAGCTATTTGTATAAAAAATTCTCCAACCATATCAAATTCATTAGAGATGTTGAGTGCAAGACTTGGTCCAATTAGAGAGGTGTTGTTTGAAAGAATCCATAATGTTTCAATTGATACACATGTCTATAATATTGCTCACACCTCATTAGAAGTGCCTCCCCATAATGATTTTGCAAGTTACTCCTGGCCTCCTAGTGTCCAAGCTCTTCACATGCTGGCTAATGAATGTGAAGGTGGTGAATCAATGATTGTAGATGGGTATTCTGTCCTTAAAGATTTACAGAATGATAACCCTAATTTGTTTAAAATTTTATGTAGTTTTCCAGTGCCATTTAGAGAGTTTGATGAAGAAAATGAAACCTATACCAAAGAGCCAATTGTTCGATTGAACTCTCAAAATAAAATTACTGGATTTAGGTTTTCAAATCAGCTGATGCAAATGATTGATCCTATTGAGGATACCCTAGATTTATTTTATATGGCTTACCATGAGTTGTGTAATAGAATTAATAGTGAAAAATACAAATCAAAATTTAGACTTGAATCAGGCCATATACTTTTAGTTTATGGGCACAGAGTATTACATGGAAGGTGTGAATTCCAACCAGCTGGAAAACGTCATCTTCAAGACGCTTATTATGAAATGGATAATGTAGAAAATAATTTAGTTCTTTATAAAAATAGAAGGGGTGATTAAATTGTCAAAAAAAGTTGAATTTACATCAATGAAAGAAGGAACAAAAGATGATTATGATCTTATAACAATTCACGATTCTGAAAATGAAAGACAGCTTTTCGATAGAGTTATTAATTGGCTTGAAATGATGAACGGCGAATCGCCATATAAAATTAGCAGGCTACAGCATTGCTTACAGGCTGCTACAAGAGCAGAAAATGATGGAGCAGATACAGAAACTATAGTCTGTGCTTTAATGCATGATATTGGAGATGTGATATCACCATCAAACCATTCTCAAGTTTCTGCAGCACTGCTTAGACCATATGTTAGTGAAAAAAATTATTGGATAATTTTAAATCACGGATTATTTCAGGGATATTATTGGATGCATCATTATGATGAAGATAGAAATGCTCGAGATAAATATAAAAATCATCAATATTATCAAGACTGTGTAGATTTTTGTACAAAATGGGATCAGATATCATTTGATCCAGACTTCGATACAAAACCTCTAAATTATTTCATACCAATGATTAAAGAAATTTTCTTAAGAAAGCCCAAATCTTTTGTTTAAAAGCTGGGTAACACAGAATGTGTTATAGGAATATCTGTTTTATTACAAATCATTCTACTCCCACTCAATCATACAAAGGGCTAGAGCCATATAAACATTTGATAGAGGAGGAGGATAAGAAAAGAATCCAAGAGCTTTCAACTAAATGGCTAACTTGATATGAAAATCTGGGAACTATCTGGGAACTTAATTTCCCCTGTTCGTAAAAAGGCCTTACCATAGGGGTTGTCGGCATAAGAACATCACTCTGATAAGGGTGAGGTCGGTTGTTCGAGTCCACCCAGACCCACCAGTCTTTAAGCATTAATTTTCATTTACTTTATACTTATCCTTAACTAAATAAGGAAAGTGTTATGGCCAAAGGTTTAGACAAGCAAAAGAACGACAAGAAGAAAGGTAAAACTCTTAAAGAAAAAAGAGCAGCAAAAAAAGAAAAAAAGAAATAGTTTTTTAGAAGGCTACTGCTATCTAGTGGACCTAGGGTCGTCTTTGAAATCTATTTTAAAGAACAACATTATTCCGGTCACCGAACTCACGAAAGCTAATATAGAAAATATTTTTAAAAGAAGGTTGTCGATATTATCTCTTTCTTTCCAATCCATAATATGAAACCCCCACATAAGATCCCATATCTTCCATTTATTAGATCTAATGGCCAAAATTTCTCCTGAATAAACATTGATGTAAACGTTCACTTCAGCACTTTTGCTATTTTTACTTTTTACTTTATAAATTGGAAGTGATCTTCCTCTGTATTCAGATCCTGATTTTTTATTTGTCACTTCTTCAGCAGCAAATGGCAAAAGGGTTGTTTGGCTTGAAACAGAATCCATCGCATCTTTTGTAGAAATTTTTGTTACAGGCTCTCCAAGTATATCCAGATACCTTGTCGCACCCTTTGTTTTAATGATAACGATCTCTTGACCTAGTCTTTTTTTGAATTCAACCTCTTCGGCTTTTTCTATTTCAAAACCTAACTTACTTAAATCAAAAGATGTTTCTTTGAGGTTGAGGTATTGTTCGCCTCTTACAAGTTCAATCTTATTAAAAGCAAAATATATGCCTGAGATAGTCCATAGTAATAATTGAAGAGAAATAAAAAAGCTAAGATACTTATGTATTTTTCTAACTAAAAAGTTCATCTTTTCATAATCTTCATTATTTCATCAATTTTGATATCAAACTCATCATCACCTTTAAGAGATTCTTTAATGCATTCCCGTAAATGTGTTTTAAGAATCTTTCCTTCAACAGTAATAATTGAATTCTTTAATGCTTTTATTTGATTGAGAATATCAACGCAATACTTGCCTTCCTCAATCATTCCTTGAACGCCTCTTACCTGGCCCTCTATTCTTTTTAAGCTTGTTAATTGTTCTTTATGACATGGATGTTTCATTTTTATAAAAACCTCGGAACTATATATGTAAAGATTGTAGCGAATAAAAAAATTGATACAGATGCATAGTACAGATACCTAGATTTTTTTCTAGTCTCAGAACATACTCTGCCTAGCTCAGGATCTGCAGGACAAGG
>JAQWXQ010000049.1 GCA_029254395.1 SAR86 cluster bacterium
TTACCTACTGTATCCATCATATGGGCTGCTCTTAATGTTAAGAGTCTTGCTTGATCTATTTCAATTCTAGAATTAGCAATAATGTCCATATTGCCACCAAGTTGAATAATTGGCTTACCAAAAGCAACTCTTTCCATACCTTTTTCACACATCATTTTAAGAGCTCTCTCCGCAAGACCAATTGCTCTCATACAATGATGAATTCTTCCAGGTCCTAGTCTACCTTGTGCAATTTCAAAACCTCTACCTTCACCAAGCAAAAGATTTTCTTTTGGAACTCTTACATTTGTAAATTTAATATGAGCATGACCATGAGGAGCATCATCATATCCAAAAACATGCATCATTTTTTTTATCTCAATTCCCTCTGCATTCATAGGCACTAGAATCTGAGATTGTCTTTGATGTCTGTGATTGTCAGGATTGGTAACGCACATAAATATAATAATTTCACATCTCGGATCTCCAGCACCAGAAGTCCACCATTTTTCGCCATTAATCACATATTCATCGCCGTCAAGTACAGCTGAGGATGCAATATTGGTTGCATCTGATGAAGCTACACCAGGTTCGGTCATACCAAATGCAGATCTAATTTCACCATTGAGCAATGGTTTGAGGTACTTCTCCTTGTGTTCATCATTACCATACCTTTCAAGAACTTCCATATTGCCAGTATCTGGAGCAGAACAATTAAACACTTCAGATGATATTCCATACGCCCCCATAGCTTCTGCAAGGTGAGCATATTCATAATTAGTCAAGCCAGCGCCATTCTCACTTTCAGGCAAAAAAAGATTCCACAGGCCAGCAGCTTTTGCTTTAGCTTTCATTTCTTCCATAATAGGAGGCACTAACCACTTACCACTCGCATCTTTAGATTGCTCATGATATAAATTTTCGTTATGCGCTATCTCCTCATCAATAAAATCTCTTACTCTTTTAATTAAATCTACTGCTTGTGGTCTAAGTTCAATCATGTGGCTCCCCTGCTACTATATTGATTAGTTTGATTGCGTTATAAGCCCTATGAATAGTTACTTTTAACGGTTATTATATTAAGTATACATTAACTGAAAAGCAGTAAAAATCAACATAACTCATACATAATTAAATATGAAAATTAGCTCTTTTGACTTAAATCTTTTTGTAATTCTCAATTCGATATATACCGAAGGGAGCCTTACAAAAGCAGCTGAAGTTGTTGGCATAACTCAGCCAGCTGTAAGTAATGCTTTATCACGATTAAGAGAAAAATTTGATGATGAACTTTTTGTTAGAACTGGCTCAGGTATGGTTCCAACACAAAAAACTGAAAATATAATTCTTGATATCCAAAGCGCTTTGTCTTTAATGCAAAAAAGTGTGAATGAGCCAGACTCTTTTGATCCACAATTTACTGAGCGAAATTTTAAATTATCCCTAGGAGATATTACAGAGGGTCGAGTTTTACCTTTTATGATGAAAGAGATATATAAAAATGCTCCAAACATCTCTGTTGGAAGTTATAACTACAGGCGAGTGGACCAAATTCATGCTTTAGCTACAAATAATTTAGACTTTGTTGTTGATCCTGTAATCCCAGACTCTGATGAAATAAATTCTTATAAAGTTTTTCAAGATCATTTTGTTGTGATTCATAGAGAAGGTCACCCAATCGATCAAATTAATGATTTAACAGTCGATGATCTTCTTGCTCAAAAATTTATAAATGTTTCTAATCGAAGAAAAGGTCTACACATGATTGATTTAGAGCTAGAAAAAATTGGTCATAGAAGAGAGATCGCACTGAGATGCCAGCATTTCTTAATAGCTCCTGATATTATTAGAGAAACAGATGCAGTTCTACTAGCAACTCATAGTTTTGCCAGAAAAAACGGTTTGCCTTTTGTTGAAATACCTGCAGAACTCCCCCAAATGGAGTACTTCCTATCATGGCATAAAAATGATGAAGGTGACGGCGGCCATGAATGGATGAAAAAACTAATAATCGATGCCTTTATCGACGTTAAAAAACAAGACTAGCCTAAGTTATGCCCAGATGTTTTTACTAAACCCCCATCACTGGCGATAGTCTCACCTACAGTATAAGCCCCTGCTCTAGAACAAAGAAAAATAACTAAACCAGCTATATCTTCAGGAGTTCCAACTCTTTTACGTGGATTTCTAACTGCAATTTCTGAGTAATCATGAGCAACAGCTGCTCCGAGCATATTACTTGGGTAAGGTCCAGGAGCTATAGCATTTACAAGGATATTTTCACTAACCAATCTTTTTGCTAAATGTCTTGTTAGATGGTGAACGGCTGCTTTGGATGTTGAATATGAAAATGTTTCAAACATTGGAATATTTAGACCATCGATTGAACCTATATTAATGACCCTAGATGGATCTTCTAGAGATGCATTTGAAGCTAAAAGTGGCTTCATCTTTTGAGTTAAGAAAAATAAACTTTTAACATTTAAATCCATTACTTTATCCCAACCAGTTTCAGAGAAAGTATCAAATGGTTCTGCCCATGCTGCCCCAGCATTATTAATAAGAAAATCAATGCTATCTTCCCTTTCCTTGATTTGATTTGCAAAATTTTCAACACCCTCCATTGAGCTCAGATCACAGCCAAGAGCAATGCACTCACCATTATATAACTCTGAGAGTTCTTCAGCTTTTGCTATAAGAGGTCCAATCTTTCTTGCTGTAATATAAACTTTTACTCCATTAGCTAATAGACCAGCAGTAATCATTTCTCCAATACCTCTTGATCCCCCAGTTACAACAGCAGTCTTGCCAGCTACATTAAAAAGATCGTTGATTTTCATATTACCTCTTAGTTAAATTTTTCAAAGAACTCAATATATATAAACAATTAAGTGTTGTAAAATACATTATGATTTTAATGCACTTTACAGGTTTAATACTTTCAATAGGAGTACTTGTTTGGGGTGCGGATAAATTTGTTGATAATGCAGCATTGGTTGCAAAAAAATTGGGCCTTAGTGAGCTTACAATTGGTTTGACTATTGTTGCATTAGGCACCTCAGCTCCAGAAATATTTGTTGGAATCTCATCTGTTTTAAGTGGCACAGAGGAAATAGCGCTTGGGACTGTAATAGGCTCTAATATATCCAATATTGCTCTTATTTTTGGAGTGTCATGCATTGGGTTATCAGCAATTCCCAAGAAAACTCCTCCGATTCAATTTTTTGCGTTTTTATTATCTGCTCTCGTCTTAACCTTTGCGCTGTTTGACCTTCAAATCAGTATCTTTGAAAGTGTTAGTTTACTTTTTGTATTCATTATTTTTACATATATTACCTTTAAATTTAGAAGTGATGATGATGACTCTTTAGAAGAGGTAGATAATGTAAATGATTTAAAAACATCTAATACATTAGTAATGCTGGTGATTGGTTTGATTGCATTAATTCTAGGGTCAAAATATGCGGTTCTGCATGCAAAAGAAATTGCCATTATGTTAAATGTTTCAGAACTTGTAATCGGTTTAACTATTGTTGCAATTGGTACTAGCCTTCCTGAATTAGCAGCGACAATCTCAGCAATTCTTAAAAAGAAAAATGATATGGTTGTTGGTAATGTTATTGGTTCAAATGTTTTAAATATAACTCTCGTTGTACCAATAATTGGATTTTTTTCAAATGTAACTTTGTCACAAAATATTTTATCAAGAGATATATTAACCATGATTGCAGCGACTATATTATTTATCGTCGTTGCTACAACGTACTCCTCAAAATTTTCTAGTGTAAAAGCAACAAAATTTATTGGGGTATTTTTTGTCTCAGGATACCTTCTTTATATTTTACTTGTGAGTAATATTATTTAGTTATCTGTATTTCTTTATCAAAACTACGCAGATTAGGAAGCCAACAACTTCGAAAACAAAAAAGGAATTTAGAAAGCTAGGTGTTGATGGAAATAGTGAAAAGATTACCCTTCCAGCTGCTATAGAGCCAACAAGCATTGCCAAAAATCTTATTATAAATAGCGAGATATTTTTATTAAAAATGCCTATGAAGCACATTATGCCAATAGATATATTAAGGCCCCCATACAATCCAGCAATCTCTGAATAACCTATTTCTGAAGTTACTGTTAACCCAACAGCCTCTAAAAAAGATGGGTATCCAAGCTCAAGTGCTCTAAGGATTGGATCTAATATCGCCCAAATACCTATTGATAGATAAGTAAATCCCATAAATAATAAAAATGCTCTTAATGACCAAACTAACATATATATTTACCTTAATATCTTTTACAATCTATTATCTACTTTACTACAACCAGTGATAAATAATATATATAAAATTCTTTGGGTTAATTTATTTTTGATGCCAATTAATATGAGTGCAAATATTTTGTTAAATGATACAGATACGCTTTCGCTACCTCTTCCTCTGCCTTATAACGGAGTAGAATATTCTCCTGAACAAGTGAATGGATTTATTGATGAAACTATAGAACAGTCCAAGCAACCTATTCTTATATTTGGTGGTAATTGGTGTCCAGACTGCAGAATACTTGATGGCACATTACAACTTCCTACTATTAAAAAATTTATGGAAGAGAAATATCAAATAATGCACATTGATGTTGGAAGGTATGACAAAAATATGGACCTAATTAGTTACTTCGGAATACCTAAAGATAAAGGTGTCCCTAGAGTCATGGTTTTTGATAAAAATAAAGTTATTCTTAATAAGAAATCAACAAAAGAGTGGACAACCGCAAGAGATAGAGGAAAGCAGGAAGTATTTAATTATTTTCAGGATCTAGCTAAGTAAAACCAACCCTAGTACTTGAAGTGCTTTATCTCTTCTCCTCTTTTCCCAATATCAGTCATAGCCTTGATGCCAATTTCAAGATGAAGGTCTACCCATTTTTGTGTGACTTGCTTGTCTGAGGTTTCGGTTTTTACCCCCTCTGGTGTTAAAGGAACATCTGAGACTAAAAGAAGTGCGCCTCTTGCAATTTCGTTGTAGTGACCAACAGAAAATACTGTAGCAGTTTCCATATCAACACCTATGGCAGTTGTTTTTTTAAGCCTTTCTAAAAAATCTTTATCATGCTCCCAAACCCTTCTATTGGTTGTAAATATAACACCTGTTCTATAATCACTTTTTTCTTGGACTATTATATCTGAAACAAACTTATGTAATTTGAATGAAGGTAATGCAGGAACTTCAGGTGGGAAGTAATCATTTGAGGTTCCATCCCCTCTAATTGCACCAATAGGTAAAATAAAATTACCTATTTCAGAGGAATCTTTTAGACCTCCGCATTTACCAAGAAATAAAACTCCTTTTGGATTAACTGCAACTAAAAGATCCATTATTGTTGCTGCATTTGGTGAGCCTATCCCATAATTAATTATGGTAAGCCCATCATTATTCGTACAAGCCTGCATGGCTCTTCCTTCTCCATAAATCTCTACAGAAAATCTTTCTGCAAACTTAGTGATGTAGTCTTTAAAATTAGTAATCAAAATATGATCACCAAATTTTTCAAGTGGCATTCCTGTATATCTTGGTAGCCAATTTTTTGCAATTTCTAATTTAGTATCCATATCTCATTATATTAGGGTTCTAATTTGTTTAGAAGCTAATGTGTCTAATTAAATTGTTCGTCGGAACTAGCAAAAAATAGATAAAACGTTCCCCCAAAAACTAGAGCGCCACAACAAATATTAAAAATTAAATCCCAAGAATTTGTACTTTCTAAAACTAATCCAGCGACAATAGGGCTTAAGATTGCAGCAATCATTCCAAGGCCTCCAGAAATACCTACCAATGATCCAGTATATTTAGGCCCAAGATCTGCATGATTGACACCAAAACCTCCAGCGCCTATTCCGCTTGAAAGATTTGTTAGGCAAAGAAGTACAACTATATTGAAAATTGATTCTTGAAATGAAATTAAATATAGGCAGAGTGCTGCTCCATAAAAACCAAAACTATTTGCTGTTTTTCTAACAATAATGGTTTTTACGCCTCTTTTAATTAACATGTCTGCAATATAGCCTCCTGCAATTAAAGATATTACAGATACTATGCTTGGTAACAGAATGATGGCTATGAATAAATTTGATCCAAGGTCTATACCAAGACCGCCAATAGAAACTGGACTATTAACAAACTTTGGAAGATACGAAAGAAAAGTAAATAACGCCCAGTTATTACAAAATGTAGCAATTACTATAGCTATAAATGGGCCATTACACATTAGCTTTGATAAAGGAATTTTATCTGCAGTAGATTTTGCTGGGGCTTCTTTCTGGATTAGGTCTAACTCAGATTTTAAAATTTTTGGATGATTTTCTGGTTGAGAGGCTATCGATCTATGCCAAAAGTAAACCCAAACAATTCCAAACATGCCAAATGAATAAAAAACAAGCTCCCACGAATACACCCCAATGATAATTGCTGTTGCTAAATAACCAAAAACAGTACCAGCAGAAATGCCACTATTTGTTATTGCAATTGCTCTTGTTCTTTCATTGAATGGAATCCATCTAGCATAAAGTGCATGCCATGAGGGAAATGTAATACCCTCTCCAAGTCCCATAAGAATTCTTATAAATATTAATAACCAAAATCCACTATAGGCAAATACTGGCGTGAGGATAGTGAAAATTGACCAAAAAAACACGCCATAGGCTAGAACAATTTTGCCTCCATATTTGTCAGCCAGAAACCCGCCAAGCGCCATCGTGAACATATAACCAAAATAAAATGAGCCAAGTATTAAACCGACCTGAGACTCAGTCCAACCAAATTGTTCTTGCATTGGGATTATGGCAACAGAGATATTCACTCTGTCTATGTAACAAATAAATACTGCCAAAAAAGACATAGCAACCAATTTGTATCGCTCAGGAACTAACATAAGTTAAATAATATTAACTTATAAAAATTACTTTTGCTTCTTGAGTCTTTTTTTGAGATTTTTTAAATTTAAATTGCCTGGTGAACCAGATGAGGAATTTATTAATTTACTAGAAACTTCTTGGCCATCACTTTTAGAGTTTTTAATTTTGTTGTAAGCATCTCTAAAAGCCATTCCCTTAGATACTAATTCATAAACCCTATCAGTCATTTTCATATCATCATCTATGAACTTTATAGACTGCTCTTTATTAACTTTAATACTGTATATTAAATCAGGCAAAATGCTCAGTGTTGTGAGAGCGGTATTGAAACCTCTTACGAGACCTCTTTTAGTAAGTTGTAAATCTCTATGATAACCACTTGGTAGAGATATTAAGTTTTCTAATTCTGATGCATATCCAGCGATAATAGAATAATTTGCTCTCATAATTTCAATAACATCAGGATTGTGCTTATTAGGCATTATTGATGAGCCTGTTGAATACCTTTTATCAATTGAAAGAAGATTAAATTCTTGCGATAAGAACAAGCTCATATCCCAAGAAAACTTCCTGATATCCATCATAGGCTGTTTAATTGTACTCAAAATTTGTGTTTCGTATTTGCCCCTACTATTTTGAACATACATACTATTTAGCTGCAATCTATTAAAACCTAATTCTTCTTTAGTAGATTCTCTATCAAGAGGAAGATTTACACCATAACCCGCAGCTGTTCCAAGAGGATTTGAGTCAATCCAATCATATGTGGCCTTTATAAGATCGTAATTATCGATAAATGATTCAGCATAAGCAGAAAACCAAAGGCCCCACGATGAAGGCATAGCTCTTTGAAGATGAGTATATCCAGGCATTGGATCATTCTCATATTTCATAGCCATATCTAGAAAAGCACATGCAATATCTTTATTCAAACCATTAAGTTCTTTTAATTTTTCTTTAGCAAATAATCTCATAGCTACGGCAACTTGATCATTTCTGCTCCTACCAGTATGTACTTTTTTTCCTAAATCACCATGAGCCTCGGTAAGATAAAACTCAATTGCTGAATGGCAGTCTTCATATTCTTCTGAAAGCTTAAATTCACCTGCAAGATATTCCTTTTTAAGCTTTCTTAATGATCTTGATAATTTAGACAATTCACTTTTCTTTAATACGCCAATGTTATTTAAAGCATTTATGTGTGCTGATGTTGCATCAATATCATATGGCAATAAAAACTTATCGAGCTCAATATCCTCTGAAGACAAAAACAAACTAATTTCAGAAGTAGAATCTTCTAGATTAGTATTCCATATTTTTTTAGCCATATTTAATCCCTGTTAAATTATCTAAGTTGCAAGAAATATTTAAGTTCTGAATTGCTTGAGTTGCTGCACCTTTAAGAAGATTATCAATAACACAACAAACAACTATATTTTTTTTTGATAAATCTATTGAAAAGCCTCCAATAATTGCATTATGAGTTTTTGCAACGTTATTGATCATAGGTTCATTTTTTATAATATTAATAAGCTTTTTATCTTTATAAAAATTTTTATATGCATCTATTAATGTATCAAGATCTATTTCATCTGATAGCTCTATATGCGATGTGATCAGAATGCCTCTAAAAAAATTAGCAACGTGAGGGCTAAAAAATGTATCTTTATAGCTATGAGCCCTAACCTCTCTTTCATGAATGTGATCTGCTAATTTGTAAGGAATAATATTATCTTTAAGGTTTTTAGGATCATTTTTATCATTTAGAGAAGATCCTGCTCCGCTGTAGCCTGAAATACCAATAGAAACTAATTTATTTTTTATAAGATTAGTAATGGGGGCCACAGATAATTGAATAGCAGTTGCATAACAGCCAGGATTGGCTATGTTTAGATGTGAGCTACCATTGTGTATTTCTGGAATCCTATAGACCCACCCATCATCAAACCTGTGATCAGAGCTTAAATCTATAATAATAATAGACTGTGAAAACTTTCTAATTACCTCGACATATTTAAAAGACTGTTCGTTTGGAAGAGCTAGAATTACAATATCTATGTTATTTAGATTAATATCTTCTATTGTGAGTAGTGAATATTTTAGGTCTTTATTTTTAGTATATTTTAAAACTCTTTCTCCAGCAGAGCTTGAAGAATAAGCTCGGTTTAGAGAAAAATTAGGGTGTATATTAATTAATTGGATGATTTCTTGACCCACATAACCCCTCCCACCAAAGAGCGCTATATTAAAATTCTTAATCATAGA
>JAQWXQ010000061.1 GCA_029254395.1 SAR86 cluster bacterium
AATATCGCAATTATTGCCCATGTGGACCATGGCAAAACAACTCTTGTAGATAAGCTGTTACAACAATCTGGAACACTTGATAGAAAAAATATGGATTCAGAAAGAATTATGGATTCAAATGATCAGGAAAAAGAGAGAGGTATAACTATTACAGCGAAGAATACATCTATAAAGTGGCCTGACCATCTTATTAACATTGTTGATACACCAGGCCATGCTGACTTTGGTGGAGAGGTTGAAAGAGCTCTTTCGATGGTAGACTCGGTTTTGCTTTTGGTAGATGCTGTTGACGGGCCCATGCCTCAAACAAGATTTGTTACACAAAAGGCTTTTGAGAAAGGTCTTAAGCCTATAGTTGTTATAAATAAAATAGATAGGCCTGATGCAAGACCTCATTGGGTTCTTGATCAAGTTTTTGATTTATTTGATAGGTTGGGTGGGACTGATGAGCAATTAGATTTTCCTGTAATGTATGCATCTGCGATCGAGGGAATTGCTGGTCATGAGCCAGAAAGCATGACTGAGGATATGAAGCCTTTGATGCAAATGATTTTAGATAAGGTTCCATCACCACAGGTAAATAAAGATGGTCCTCTTCAATTACAAATTAGTGCGCTTGATAGCAATAGCTATGTTGGCGTTATTGGAATTGGGAGAATTAAGCAAGGATCAGTGAAGCCTAATGATCAAGTAGTAGTTATTAATAGAGATGGTGAAACTAGGAAGGGTAAAGTTCTTCAGGTTATGGGCTACGAGGGCTTGGATAGAATAGAAGTGCCTGAAGCAGATGCAGGGTCAATCGTTTGTATAACTGGAATCGACAAACTTAATATATCAGATACGATTTGTGACCCATCCTCTGTTGCTGCCTTGCCAGCACTATCAGTGGATGAGCCAACAGTTAGTATGACCTTTCAGGTCAATGACTCGCCTTTTGCAGGAAGAGAAGGCAAATTTGTTACTTCAAGAAATATTAAAGAGAGGCTTGATAAAGAGCTTATATCTAATGTTGCTTTAAAAGTTGTTCAAGGTGATAGCCCTGATAAGTTTATTGTCTCAGGTAGAGGAGAGCTTCATCTTTCAGTCTTGATTGAAACAATGAGAAGAGAGGGTTTCGAGCTTGCAATATCAAAGCCTCAAGTAGTCCAAAAAGAGGTTGATGGGGAAATTCATGAGCCTTATGAGCAAATCGTTATCGATGTAGAAGAGATTCACCAAGGGTCTATTATGGAGGAACTTGGGCCAAGAAAAGCAGAACTACAGAGCATGGAATCAGATGGAAAAGGCAGAGTCAAACTCGAGTTTATAGCCCCATCAAGAGGAATTATAGGGTTCAGGTCACACTTTCTAACCATTACCAGCGGGACTGGAATAATGACTAGTGTTTTTGATCATTACGGACCAGTAAAGCTCGGTGATATTGCCAAAAGAACAAATGGAGTTATGTATTCTATGATGGCAGGAAAAACTTTAGCTTATGCTTTATTTAATCTGCAAAATCGTGGAAAATTATTCTTGGGGCACGGAAATGAAGTCTACATTG
>JAQWXQ010000065.1 GCA_029254395.1 SAR86 cluster bacterium
AGTTGTAATTATGCATATTTATAACCAAATAATATAAAAATAAGAGATTGTTAAAATACAACCTAATAAAATAAAAAAGAGTTCATAAGTTTTTCTAATGGTGTTGGCAACTCCCCCCAAACCTTGTGATAGAAAACCTAGTGTTCTTTCAGTCAAGTAATCTGTTCCTACTGTCCATAAACCAATAAATCCATGAATATTTGCAAGTAATATAAATAGGCTTGTAGATATCTTAAAAAAGATATTGCTGTTAAAAAAAATAAAATTGAATTGATTTGATAGATATAAATATTCTAAGTAAACAATAAAAGCTAAAAAATATAATGCGCTATATCTTTGCATATACCAAAACAGTCTTCCTATATTCATACGAGAACCCATATGGTTAGCAAAGCATCAATAATAAACAAAACCAAAGTTACTACTGACGACTTTTGTGATGATGCAAGACTGTGACTGATTATGTGGAAATCCATCAACATATGACGAACTCCAGTAAAAATATGATACTTAAGAACAACAATGAGCATTATGATGATTGATTTAAACAGATAATTATTATGAAAGAATAAAGTAATTGCATTGTATGAATCCTGAGAATTCGAAAGCTGAAATAAGCCATAAACAGTTACAGGAAGAACTAAAAAAAAGATTATTATACCGCTAACCCTGTGTGTTATTGATAACATGGCGGTCAAAGGAAGTTTTATCTTTAAGAGGTTAATGTTAACTGGTCTTTTATTCATATTAAAAAGTAAACAAATGTTGATTTTATGCTGATATTTACGGGATGATTATACCCTAGAATAGAATAGAAAATAGAAGAAAAAAGCTCAAAAAACTATTTTTTATTTTTCTTAACGTGCTTCATCAACCTTTGTTTCTTTTTGATCTGCCTTTCAGTTAATTTATTCACTTTATTTTCAAAAGGGTTTTTGGATTTTCTAAAAAATATTCTTAACTGAATGCTTTTAAGCTTTAAAGTTTCTCTAAATGAATTCTCTAGATAGCGTTTATAGTTTTGTGGAATCTTGCTTTCATTGTTTGAATGAATAACAAAAGTTGTTGGATTAATTCCTGCAAAATGAACATACCTAAGTTTTAATTGTCTGCCTCCCACTGAGGGAGGAGCGCTAGAATTTACAAATGATGCTAATAACTTGTTTAATTCTGAAGTTGTATAAGGTTTTTGTGAGCGCGTTATAAGTTGGTCAAGGTTTCTAAATAGCCTCTTAAAGCCCCTCCCTTTAATTCCTGAAATTTCTAACTTAATAAAATCAGCAACAAAATTTGATTGTGCTCTTTTTGAGTTATACATTTCATCTTTATCTTTTCTGCTTAAAAGGTCAATTTTATTAAAAGCAATAAGGATGGGTTTGCCTGTTTCACAAACCATATTAATAATTTTTAAGTCTTGATCAACAATACCCTCTGAAGCATCACACAGAAATAAAACAACATCGGATTCTTCAACTGAATGCATTGCTCTAACATATGAGAAATACTCTACTTTGTGACTTGTTTTATAGCCCTTTCGGATACCAGCAGTATCAATAAAAATATAGTCATTTCCATCAATTTCAAAAGGAATACTGATTGAATCAATGGTTGTTCCTGCAATCTCAGAAACAATCAATCTATCTTCATTAATGAATTTATTAATAAAAGTTGATTTGCCTGCATTTGGCCTGCCTATAACAGCTATCCTCTTCCCTTCTGGATATTCTAACTTTTCCTCAGGTAATTTTCCTTTGAGCAAAGCTCTGAGTTCTTTGATATTCAAGGAATGCTCTGCGCTAACCTCAATAAGATCTTTAATTCCTCTTTTTGACAAATCATGAACCAACTGACTATCAGATTTTTTATCTGATTTATTCACTACAGTTATAAATTCTTTATTTAACTTTCTTAAACCTTCTAAAATATCAAGGTCTTCATTGTTTAAGTCTTGCGACCCATCCAAAACAAAAATGATTAGATTAGATTCCTCAGCAGCTACCCATGCCTGATCTGCAATATCTTCCTTAAGAATTGATTCATCTTTTGCAATACCTCCAGTATCAATAACAAAGAAGCGGTTTTCACCAAATTCTATATAGCCATAGTTTCTATCTTTAGTTAGACCTGAATAGTCAGATACTATAGCCTTCCTAGTTCGTGTGAGTTTGTTAAAAAGTGTGGATTTGCCAACATTTGGCCTGCCTATTATTGCAATTGAGGTAAACATGTTTCACCGATTTTATATTGATAATGAAAATAGGTTAAAACTTTCATCTACAACATAAATTGCATTCCCCCTCGATGATAAGGATTTAATAGGTTGCTTAGATATTTTTTTTCTTCCAACTGTTTTGCCATTTATTGGATTTACTATGTGCACATACCCCTCATAGTCACCAAAAAGAAGATTACCTTTAAAGGAGATTGGGTTGCTTAAAGAGCGATTAAGGTACTCATCAGAATTCCATGATTCTTCTAAAGTTTTATTGGAGTATGTAATGATTTTTGAATTTTCTTCAACAACTATCACCAATCCTTTTGTGATTACCGGTGAATAGAAAGAAGATGCCTCTGATTTCCAGATTGATCTTTTTTGAGATTGGTCAAATATACTAAGATTGCCTTGGTAATTTACAGCATATATGAGTGAGCCTGCAATGACAGGGTTTGAATCTGCATCAACAAGATTGTCTAGTTCTGATGTTCCTGATACATAAGAAATAGCACCATCCCAAAGAGGAAAACCAGTGGCAAGCTGAAAAACAACCAATCTACCATTATCAAATGTTGCTATAACCTTATCGTCATCTATAACTGGACTACTGCTTCCACGGACTGTTAAAAGTGGTAGTTGCGATCTGTAAGACCAAACTATTTCTCCGTTATTTTTATCAAGAGCGATCAACTCGCCAGCACTTGTTTTTACTATCACAACAGATGCATCAATTGCTGCTTGGGATAGAACACCTGCTTTTACATTTTTAGACCATAATTTAGAACCATCAATTTGGTCATAAGATATAACGTTTCCCAATTTATCTGAAACCACAACGGCCCCGAAACCTGATGCAGTACCTGAAGAGAGCTCAGAACCCTTTATTGTCCACAAAAGATTACCTGTGCTAGCTTCATAAGAATTGACATTGCCAAGCTCATCGGAAAAAAATAACTTATCAGCTGAAAAACTAGGTATAAAATTACCTAAATCATTATTACCAGCAAGTTTAATTTTCCAATTCTCTAAAATATTTTCACTATTTTTAACATCGATCAGTGACATTGGTTCATCTAAATCAACTTCAGAGCTTTCCCAGAATTTCATAGAAGAAATAGAGGAGCAAGATGTTAATAGAAAAAAGAAAAGTAGATAGCAATATTTTAATTTCATTTACTGCTCTAAACTAATATTTGCTATTTTCATTGAGACAATTGATTTTGCTTGCTGATCGTCATACTTATTTTTAGCAAATTCGTATTGCTCTAGACTTCTAGATTTATCATTTTTTGCGGCAAAAATATCTCCAATTAATTCATGTATATAAGCATTTGTTGATTCTTCAGAATAGCTGGATAATTCTAATAATGCTTCGTCAAATTGTTCTAAGTGTATATGTATTCTTGAGATGCTAACCCGAGAAATCTTATTAAAGAATTTATTACCATTAAATCCATCTGTTAAATCTTTAAGATTAGAAAAGACTTCTATACTTTCTTCATAACTTCCATTTTCAGCAAGTTCAGCCCCTTTACCTAACATTGCCATCATTGAGTAACCTGAATTAGGGTAATTATTTACCAAGTTCAAATAAAGGCTTTCAACATCGCTATTTTCAGACGCGGAAGAAATTAACCACTGATTATAGATCCCTGCAGCTTTTTCATTGGAGAGTTTATTTGTATAAACGTTGCCAGCAAAGATAGCTGAGACCAAAATTGCAGCAGAAATAATAATTAAAATTAATTTCTTATTACTATTGAAAAAATTTTGAGCTGAAGATGTTCCAGCCTCATTGTCAAAAATTCTGTTCATTTTTCTTCCTGTTTATAGTGACTTGTAAAAAGATAAGACTTCTTCATGTGAGACAGTCTCCTGACTTCTTAGTTCATCATCCAAATATTTAATTAAAATACTACCGCTCTCCAACTCACCATCACCAATAATAATTGCATGGCTAGCACCTATTTTGTTGGCTCTTCTTAATTTTGATTTAAGACTGCCGCTAGATAAGTTAACATCTAGTGTGACGCTTTTATTTAGCGTTCTGAGTTGGTGTGCTATTTTAAATGCTTTTGGCTCTAAATTGCTAGTTATAGTTATGAAAGATACAGTCTTCGTCTTATTTAAATCAATATTTGCTATATCTGCCAGCCTCTCAATACCAATTGCCAAGCCAATGGCGGGCAAATTTTTACCACCTAATTTTTCGGATAAGATATCATAGCGACCACCACCTAAAAATGAATCTTGAGCGCCTAAATTGGAAGAAGATGCCTCAAAGACAAAACCGGAATAGTAATCAAGACCTCTTACTAAGGAGTAATCTATCTCGATATTGTTAAACTCAGAAAAAGTTTCTTTGATGTTATTTAAAAGCTGAATATTCTCTAATGGTAAATACTTTTTTAGCACAGGTCCATTTTTTAATATTTCTTGTGTTCTTTCATTTTTAGAATCTAGGACTTTTAATGGGTTTTTTTGCAGCCTTTCCCGCTCAGTTTCACTAAGTTCTTCTAAATAGGGCGTAAGATATGAAACAAGATCTTCACAGTATTTCTTTTTTGTGTCTGGATCACCCAAATGATTAATTTTAATTTTTGCATCTTTAACATCAAGGTCTTTAATAATATTACAAATAAGAGATATCAATTCAAATTCTGAGCTTCCCTCTTCATAACCAAGGATCTCAACACCTGCTTGATTAAATTGTCTAAACCTACCTTTTTGTGGTCTTTCGTATCTCCACATAGGTCCTATGTACCAAAATTTATTAGTTAAGGTGTCTTGTTTCTTTTCTATCATTGATCTGATGACACCTGCAGTCCCCTCAGGCCGGAGGCTAATGCTTTTATCATTTCTATCAAAAAAGCTATATATTTCTTTGTTTACTATATCAGAGACATCTCCAGCAGATCTTTTAAACAAATCTGTCTCCTCTAAAGCTGGGGTACGTATTTCAGAAAAATTAAATGAGCTGAATGATAATTTTAATAACTCTTCAACTTTAAAGATTTTTTCTGCTGATTGATGTTTGTCTGAATTTTTAAATAAATCTAACATGCCGCTTAAGGATTGAATTTTTTTCATATTAACTCCTTGCAATAATCTCAATATTTGATTTAGCTATTTTTTCTCTTACCTTTGACTCTAATTCATCAACTAAATTTTCGCTGCTAATTTTTTTATCAGGCTGCCCATCTACATACATAAGATTTTTTGGGCTTGCCCCAGTTAAGCCAATATCTGCTGCTTTGCTTTCTCCGGGCCCGTTAACATAACAGCCTATTACAGCAACTTCTATATCTTCTGTTATATCCTCAAAACGAGATTCGAGCTCATTAACAACCTCGATCACGTTAAAGTTTTGTCTAGAGCAGCTTGGACAAGCAACAATTTTTACACCCCTGCTTCTTAAATTTAAACTCTTTAATATATCCCACCCAATTTTTATTTCATCAATAGGATCTGAAGCCAAAGAAATTCTTATGGTATCGCCGATCCCCTCGGACAGCAACATGCCAACGCCTATTGAAGATTTAACTGTGCCAGCCCTATAAGAACCAGCCTCAGTAATACCAAGATGGAGTGGTTGAGCTATTTTTGTAGAGATATCTCTGTAAGCCTCTACTGTCATTTCGATATTCGAAGCCTTTAAGCTCATTTTGTAATTTGTAAAATTGTGCCTATCTAATATATCTACGTGTCGTAAAGCTGATTCTACTAGCGCACTTGAATTTGGTTCACCATATTTAACCTGTAAATCTTTTTCAAGAGAGCCTGCATTAACTCCTACCCTAATTGGAACATTGTTATCTTTGGCAGCACTTATTACCTCTCTTATTCTCTGCTCTTTGCCAATATTGCCAGGATTAATCCTGAGACAATCTGCAGTACTAGCTACTTCAAGTGCAATTTTATAATCAAAATGTATATCGGCAACAAGTGGTATTTCCACTTCTTTCTTTATTTTTTTAAATGCATTTGCTGCATCAAATGTTGGTACTGAAACACGAACTATATCTGCTCCTGCGAGTTGAAGGTCATTAATTTGCCCGATAGTTGCCTCAACATTGCATGTATCAGTATTAGTCATTGATTGAATAGATATGGGGTTATTACCGCCAACTTTAACATCACCAACGCTTATAACTTTTGTTTTTTTTCTTGTTATCCAATCAGTCATTTAAATAAAATATAGTATTTACATTAAGCCTATCAGCACCGGTGATAAAATCAATATCAAGGCCTTGATAAGTTCCTTTAATAGCATAGACATTTCCAACTTTTAAACTGAATGGATATGCTACTGATAACGATAAAGAGTCCCCTTTAGAATAAAGCTCTGATACAAGAATATTACTTCCTGCCTGTATTTCAACCCAGCACTCATTATCAAAAAATAAGAGTAATTCATTATTAATATTAATATCATTAAGAATTTTCTGTGCGGTCTTTTCGATTGGCAAATTTAAGGCAGGAACTGTAAGGTTATTTTTAGTTGCACTTGGAATAATTTTTGGTAACTCCACAATATTTTTTTTAGTTATTTTATTTGCCAAGCTACTATTTTGGTTATCGTAACTATTATTGTCATCGGCTGAGAATGTATCAGGAATTAATACCTGAATATTCTCACTTACTGATAAATTAGGCTCTAATACTTTGATATCTTTGCTTGTTGATTTGGGAAGCATGCCTATAATAACTATTAAACTTAAAACTAAGCCAGCTAACCCAATTAAAATTTTTACAAAAGGGTTATTAATTGATTTGTATGATTTGTTTATTATTTCGTCTTTTCTATTTTGAACTGCATAAACAGCAGGGAATTCTGGTTTTATATCTAAAATATTTGAGTATTTACGAAAATAAGCTCTAGCAAAACCTTCGCTTGGAAAGCCTGAGTAACTCCCGCTCTCAATACTTCTTAAATATTTGATATTAATCATATATTTATTTGATACTTCGCTTATTGTTAATCCAAGCTCCTTTCTTCTTGCTTTGAAAATGATTCCAGTTTTTGCAGAGTTAGCAGACTTAAGATCTTCATTCATTAGATCTGTCTTGCGTTTATAAGGTTTTTACCTTTGATTGATTTTTTTAATTTGCCAACTAATTGCCCACAAGCTCCATCAACCGCATCACCTCTTGTAACTCTGAGTGTTGTAATAAAGCCTTTTTTTACGAGGATATCTTTAAAATTTTGAATATTAAGTTTATTTGATCTTTTGTAATCTGACCCATCAAATGGATTAAATGGTATTAAATTAATCTTGCATGACAAACCTGATAAGAGTTTACATAACTCATATGCCAGATCTTTGGAGTCATTTACTCCATCTATAAGAATATACTCTATTGTAATGTTTCGTTTACCATCATAAAAAGAAATAAAATCTTTGCAGGATTTAATCAATTTTTCAATTGGGTATTTTTTATTAATTGGGACAATTTCATCTCTTAGTTTATTGTTTGGAGCGTGCAAAGAGATTGCTAAAGAAATGTCCACATTATTGGCAATACTATCGATTTGAGGAACTATTCCAGATGTACTAATTGTGATTCTTTTTCTTGAAAGCCCATAACCCATTTGATCCTTCATAATCTTTGCTGATTCTATAACGGGATTAAAGTTTAAAAGGGGCTCTCCCATACCCATAAAAACAACATTTGTTATAGGTATATTTTCACTTTCGCCAAAATTTGCCAGCCATAACTGACCAATAATTTCATCAGAAGTTAAATTTTTTTCAAAACCCTGCGCTCCAGTAGCACAAAAAGTGCACTGCAAGGCGCACCCAGCTTGAGATGATATGCAAAGGGTGGCTCTTTTCTTTTCCGGTATTCTTACCATCTCTATCATTGTTCCAGAATCAAGCTTAATTAGGTATTTCTTTGTTCCCTCTGGTGACAGGAATGACTCCTCGATTATTGGAGGCTTTATGAACGCTACTTCTTTTAATTTAGCCCTAAGGGGCTTATTAAAATCCGTCATCTCATCAAAATCAATAATGCCTTTTTGATGTATCCACTTTGATAGCTGCTTGGCTCGAAAAGATGGTTCTTCTAGAGACTTAAAAAAAACCTCAAGCGATTCTAAAGAGTAACCAAGGAGATTCTTTTTTTCTATCAAAATTTATAATGACATTATTTCTTCTTTATTGAAAAAATAGTCTATCTCCCTTGCTGCACTCTCAAGTGAATCTGAGCCATGAACAGCATTTGCATCAATGCTGTGGGCAAAATCAGCTCTTATTGTTCCAGGCGCTGCTTCTTGGGGATTGGTGCTTCCCATTAATTCTCTATTTTTAAGAACTGCATTCTCCTTCTAGGACTTGAACAAAGACAGGACCTGAAGTCATAAATTTCTTAAGATCTTCAAAAAAAGGCCTTCCTTCATGCTCAGCATAAAATCCAGAAGCTAATTCATCATCGAGCTGCATTAATTTTGCAGCAACTACTTTAAGGTTATTATCTTCAAATCTAGATATTATTTTTCCTATTACATTTTTTGAAACTGCATCTGGTTTAATTATTGATAGTGTTCTTTCTTTTGACATTTTGTATCCTTAGGTTAAAAATTTTGAGTATTATATGAGAGTTATTCAAATTCTTCTATCCATAACATCTGAATTGCTTCTAATATTTTTTCGTTTGATTTTTTAGGGTCGCCTACAAAGCCAGTAAGGTTACATACCTTGCTATGTAAATCTGGAAATGAAATCCATTGAGGATCAATATCAGGGTATTCATCAGATAGCAAAATAGAGATTTCGTGGACGTCAGACCATTCTAACTTTTCCATCTAATGGTCCTCTGAAACTTGGTTTATGTTATATCTAGGAAGCTCTACCTCTAAGTCGTCATTGATAGGTATAGTTTGGCAACTTAATCGAGATGTTTGTTCAAGACCCCATGCTTTGTCAAGCAGATCTTCTTCGGTATCATTTGCATCCTCTAAAGAATTAAACCCCTTTCTAACAACTATGTGACAAGTTGTGCAAGCGCATGACATTTCACAGGCATGCTCAATCTTAATACCATTTCTTAATGCAGCTTCGCATACTGTTTCGCCCGGAAGATTTTCAATTACAGCCCCATTTGGGCAAATTTCATGATGGGGAAATATCTTGATTTTAGGCATTTTATATCGTGAAACTTTCACCACATCCACATACAGCTTTGGCATTTGGGTTTATAAATTTTATACCCTTATTAAGCCCATCTTCAGAATAATCTACCATGCTGCCAGATAAAAATTTGAGGCTGTGATTGTCAATGTAAATATTGCATCCTTTTTCTTCAAAAACGTAATCATTAATGTCAATATTGTCTATGAAATCAAATACATATTCATAGCCACTACAGCCAGCTTCTTTTACACCAATTTTAATACCTTCTCCACTGCCCCGCTGCTGAAGACTGGTGCGAAAGTGATTGATTGCTTTTTTTGAAAATGAAATTGATTTTGGGTTAAATTCTTGCATAGTTATTGCTTTGATTCATAATCTTCAATTGCTTGACGTATTGAGTCTTCAGCAAGAACTGAGCAATGGATTTTTATGGGAGGCAATTCAAGAGCCTCTACAATCTCAATATTTTTGATAGCTTTTGCTTCTTCAAGCGTTTTTCCAATTAACATTTCTACTAACTCACTAGATGATGCAATTGCAGATCCGCAACCATATGTTTTAAATTTAACATCTTTAATAACATGAGAGTTGCCTTTTGGTTCACATTTGATTTGAAGTTTCATGACATCACCACATGCAGGAGCTCCCACCATTCCAGTACCTACATTTAATTCAGCCGGATCAAACCTTCCAACTTTAAATGCCTGAGGATTATTTAGAGTATCCTCGAATTTATCTACAACTTTTTTTGAATATGCCATTTTTAGTTACCTCAGTGTGTTTTCCATTCAACAGTATCAAGATCTATTCCATCGAGATGCATTTCCCAAAGTGGAGATAATTCTCGCAATCTCTCAACAACATTTTTTAATATTGAAAGCGTTTCCAATACCTCATCTTCATTAGTGAATCTTCCAAAAGAAAATCTGATTGAGCTGTGGGCTAATTCATCTTTTCTCCCTAGAGCTCTAAGAACATAAGATGGTTCTAAACTTGCAGATGTGCATGCCGATCCAGAGGATACAGCAATATCTTTTAAGCCCATAATCAACGACTCACCTTCAACAAAATTAAAACTTACATTAAGTATATTGGGAACTTTATTGGCAACATCACCATTTAAATAAACATGCTCTATATCATTCACTTGATCTAAAAACATATCATGAAATTTTTTAATTTTTTCTATGTCTTGTTTCATATCTATTTTTGCAATCCTGAAGGCTTCGCCCATTCCAACAAGTTGATGGGTAGGAAGTGTTCCGGACCTCATACCTCTTTCGTGTCCTCCGCCATGAATTTGCGCTTCAATTCTTACTCTTGGTTTTCTCCTCACAAAGAGGGCCCCAACTCCTTTAGGCCCATATGTTTTATGAGCAGAAAAAGACATTAGATCCACGGGTAATTGTTTTAAATCAATTGGAACTTTGCCAGTACTTTGAGCGGCATCAACATGAAAGAAAATTCCTTTTTCTCTTGTGATTCTGCCTATGCCATCAATGTTATTTAATGTCCCTAATTCATTATTAATATGCATAATTGATACTAATATGGTGGAGTCTTTTATTGCTTCTTGTACAGCCTCTGGAGTAATAATTCCGCCTTCATTTGGCTCCAAGTATGTAACCTCAAAACCATCACGCTCAAGCTGCCTGCATGGATCTAAAACAGCTTTGTGCTCTATTTTTGAAGTAATAATATGATTGCCTTTTGTTTTATAAAACTTAGCAATGCCTTTAACAGCTAGATTATCGGCTTCAGTGGCGCCAGAGGTCCAAACAATCTCTCTAGGGTCACAATTTACTAAATTTGCTACATGCGATCTTGCTTCTTCTACAGCCTCATCTGCCTTCCATCCGTAACGATGTGATCTCGATGCTGGATTACCAAACTCTCCATCAGGAGTTAAGAATTCCATCATTCTTTTAGCCACCCTTGGGTCAACTGGTGTTGTGGAAGCATAGTCAAGGTAAATAGTATTATTTTTTTCTTTCATTTTTATTTTATTTCTTTAAATTTTATATATGGGTTGTCTGGGGAATTAACAAGGCTGCTCAAGGTTATAGTTGTTAAATAATTATCAACTAAATTATTTAGATCATTCCATAAATTATGAGTTTTGCACTCTCTTCCATCCTGGCATGTGTGACTTCCATGACAGTTTGTAGCATCTAAATCCTCGTCAACAGCGTTCATGATATCTTTGATAGATATTCTATTAATATCTTTTGCATATGCATAACCACCATTTCTACCTCTAACACTTTTAACAATTCCAGCTATTCTAAGTTTTCTGAATAACTGCTCAAGGTAAGAAATTTCTATGTTCTGGTTGTTAGAAATATCAGTTAAGGATACTGGCCCGGAGTTGGCAAGAACTCCCAACTCTGTTAGAGCGCTAACTGCATATTTACTTTTCGTGGTGAGTTTCACGCACGAATTATAAATACCTGACTAATTTAGTCAAGTTTAATATTCATACCCAATCTATCGGCAACCTGATGATATGATTCAACCACATCTCCAAGGCCTTCTCTGAATCTATCTTTGTCCATCTTTTTTCCAGTTTCTACATCCCACAATCTACATCCATCAGGAGTAAATTCATCAGCAAGTATAATTTGGTTACCCTTTAGGAGACCAAACTCTACTTTAAAATCAACCAAAGTAAGACCAGATTCTAAAAATAACTTTGAAAGAATATCATTGATTTTATAGGTAAGAATTTTCATCTGATCAATATGCTCTTGTTTCGCCCACCCGAATGAAATAATGTGCTCGTCATTTATTAGTGGATCGCCTAAATCATCATCTTTTAAAAAAAATTCAAAAAGCGGTGACTGTAATACCAAACCATCTTCTGTTCCAAGTCTTCGGCAGATTGACCCAGAGGCAATGTTTCTTATTACGCACTCAATTGGAAACATCTCAAGCTTATGAACTAATGAATCAGTCTGATTTAGAACCTTTATATGGTGTGTTGGAACATTATTATTTTCTAAATGCTCCAAAATAAAAGCATTAAATTGATTGTTAACAGCACCTTTTCCCAACAAGGCCTCTTTTTTCTTTCCATCAAAGGCAGAAGTGTCATCTCTAAAATTCATTATTAAATGATTTTCATTATCTGTAGTGTATAAAGATTTTGCTTTGCCTGAGGTTATTTCGTTTATTTTATTCATTAGTTTAATAATTCGTTAATTTTTGAAAGTAGCTGTTCGGATTCGCTTATATTACCATTTAATGATTTAGCACTTACGTAAGTTTTATTATTTTTTTGGCTAATTATTACTTCGAACTGTGAATCTTTATTAAAATCTGGTTCTTTTTTTGAACTTCCAAAACCTAAAAAGGAAAATATTCCCTCTTCTTCATCAAGGCCATAACTTACATAAAATATTCCGTTTGATCTGTCTCTGTCATTGGAAACAATATTCCCACTTGCAAGAGCTTTGCTTACCGATGACCAAGCTCTATCAAAGTTTAGATCTAATTCGATGATTGTTTGTCCATTCTCGGTAAATATATTAGCTTTTTTTCTTTCATTTAGATTTTGTGCTGCTAATGATGTACCAGTAAAGACATCAACAGATTCAGCCAAATATTCAACAACCCTACCCAGTTCAGATTGAATGAACTCAGGATTGCTTACAATTTCTTTAGTCTCTTTATTAATTTGATTTAAAAATATTTCAGAAGAGGCTTCTTTAATTCCATGTTCTATTTTCATTTCTAGTTCAAACTGTTCGCTAAAATCAATTCTTATAACCCCGCTGTCCGGGTCAGCGCTCAAAATTGAATAAATCGAGGTATCCCAATAATTTTTTGATATTGGCCAAGTAGTTGACGGAAGTGTTTCTATATAAACCCACATCAATTCGCCCAACCTTCTTAGTTGAACTGAACTTTCACCTCCAGATGAAAATATTTGCCTAGGCTTTGGGATATCTAAATTTTTCTCTACCTCTACAGCGCTAAAGTATGGATAGTGATTATCGGAGTTTAGCTCTGAAAGATCTTCAGGTGCCTTGAGTGGTGCCTGAGATGTTTCTTCTAGAAACTCATATTCATTTGTTGGAAAGTAGCCTTCAGGCCCAGTTAACCAAGCGCATGATGAGCATGTAATTAAAATTAATAATAATTTTGAGCTTTTTATCATAAGACTTTTAGTTCCTTTAATGTAGACAAAACTTTATTGTGATAAGTTTCATTTAAATCAGTTAATGGCAAACGAATCGTTTTATTGATGTATCCCATTTGCGATAGCATCCATTTTACTGGAATTGGATTAGATTCTACAAACAGTAATTTTAATAGATCACTATAATTATCATTTTCTAGCTTAGCTTTATGATAATTACCGGAAAGTGAATCTTTGCATATTGTAGATATGCTTTTTGGTATTATATTTGCAGCTACCGATATTACTCCTGATGCACCAAGTTGCATACTTTCTAAAAATGTTGGATCGTCTCCTGAAAGAATTGAGAAATTTTTTATTTCTTTGGTAAGTTCAACTAAATGCTTAATCCTACTCATGTCATCTAAAGCCTCTTTTATACCAATTATATTGTCATGCTCTGATAGTATTTTTGTTGACTGAGGTTGAAGATCACAAGCTGTTCTCGATGGTACATTATATAAAATTTGAGGGATATTTACCTTGTTCGCAATAGCCAAGTAATGAAGTACAAGCCCTTCTTGTGTTGGTTTATTGTAATAAGGGGTTACCAACAAAGATGCATCTGCGCCAAGGTTCTTAGACTCTAGTGTTAAGTCTATAGCCTCTTGAGTTGAATTACCTCCGGACCCAGCAATAACTGGAATTCTATTATCAGATATTTTGACTGTATATCTAATCACATCCAGGTGTTCTTGGACACTTAGCGTTGAAGACTCACCAGTTGTACCAACTGAAACTATTCCGCTTGTGCCATTTTCTATATGCCAATTGATTAAATGTTTTAGGGAATCATAGTCAATAACACCATCTTCGAACATTGGCGTTACTAATGCGACAAAACTTCCTTTTAAAACTTGCATCAAATAAATTTTCAGTAAAAAATAGGACTATACACTATTTAATACAAAATCTTACACAAAGGAATTCAAATGACAAAAAAACTAGTAGGCAAAAAAGCCCCAAACTTCAAAGCGGAATGTACCAGTGAAAAAACATATTCTAGGGATGATTTTAATGGTAAAAACTTAGTGCTATATTTTTATCCTAAAGATAGCACTCCAGGATGTACAACAGAAGGCCAGAATTTTAGAGATTTATATGAAGAATTTCAGGCTAATAATACTGAGATTATTGGTGTGTCGAGAGAGTCCATAAAATCTCATGAAAATTTTAAAGAAAAGCAGTCTTTTCCATTTGAGCTATTATCAGATCCTGATGAGAAAGTATGCAAGGCATTTGATGTGATGAAATTGAAATCTATGTATGGAAGAGAATATATTGGTGTGGACCGAAGTACATTTATCATAAATGCTAATGGTAAATTAATAAAAGAATGGCGCGGCGTTAAAGTGAAGGGTCATGCAGATGAGGTTTTGGATTTTATTCAGAACTTAGATTAAGCGTTTCCACTAGAGGGCCATGCATTCCAAACTGCTTTAATAAATGTAGCTATTGGTATTGCAAAAAATACACCCCAGAATCCAAACATACTTCCAAACACAAATACGGCTAGGATAATTACTACAGGATGAAGCTTTACTGCATCTGAAAAAATTATAGGTACCAGCAAATTTCCATCTAACACTTGAAGTATTAGATACAAAATCATTAATAAGCCAAAATCAAAGGTTAATCCAAACTGAATAAGGCCAATAATAACTATTGGTACCGTAACAGCAAACGCTCCAACATAAGGAATTACAACCGATAAACCAACAAGAACAGACAAAAGTGCTGTGTAGTTAAGCCCAAGCGATGAGAATATGATTGCAGCACACGCTCCCACTATAAATATTTCAAGAGTTTTACCTCTGACATAATTACTTAACTGAACATCCATTTCTTCCCAAATTTTTACAAGCATCTTCCTTTCTCCAGGAATAACTTTTAAAAAACCCTCTAAAATGGCCTTCCTGTCAAATAAAAAGAAATAGACCAAAATAGGAAATAATAAAATATATATTAAAAGAGTTATAGCACTTTGTATTCCTGAGATAGAGCTTTTAACAATGTTTTGAGTTAATGCTGATGCCTCAGAAGAAACTGCTTGAAAGAAAGTTGTAATCTGATCTGATGTTAGCAAATCAGGATAAGAAGACGGTATCTGTGACACAAAAATTACAAAATCATTAAGTAGACCTGGGGTTTCAAGAATTAATAATTGCAATTGTGAATATAGAATTGGAATAAGCCATATTAAAAGAGCTGCGCCAACAATTATAAAAATTGAAAAGGTAGCCACCAATGCCCAAAAACTATTTACGCCAAAAGACTCTATTTTTCTTTGTAGACCAACCAACAAATATGCAACCACAATACTTAATAGGAATGGAGTAAGTATTGAACCAAAGTAGTTAAGCAAGACTATAGTTGAAATCAGTAAAATGGAGAAAACAATAGTTTCATCATTTGTAAATATTCTTTTAAAAAAATTATTAAGTCTTTCTATCATTTTTAATCTACATGTTATATTTAAAACTTATTACAAATAGCTTTGTCTAAAACAGTGTTTGTAATGTTATGTTATGTGATTATGACCGATATTAATCTAAAAAGTCTATTGTTATAGTTTTTCAGCAGTTATATGGAAATTAATAAATTAATAAAAATAAGATTGGGATGCTATCTTTTTATAGTAATCTTTATTAGCTCCTTTGGTTATTCACAAGCTGATAATCAAATTAAGCTTCCAGAACTTGGGGATAGAGTCTCTGGAGCTGTGTCATCTTCGCAAGAAAAAGCAATAGGTGAAGCTTTTCTAAAGCAAGCATATGCCCAAGCACCCCTAATAAATGATTCATTAATTCAGGAATACACTGAACTTCTTGTATTTAGGCTTTCAGAAAAAAGCTACGTACAAGATAGGTACTTTAATGTGCTTTTAATTGACGATCCATCTTTAAATGCTTTTGCGGCACCTGGGAGTGTTATAGGGGTTAATGGAGGGTTATTCCTTGAAGCAGAAAATGAAGGTCAATTTGCCTCAGTTATGGCTCATGAACTAGCCCATCTAAGCCAAAGACATTTTGCAAGAAACATACTTAGATCACAAGATACCAGCCTATCATCAGCGCTTGTTTTGGTTTCATCCATAGCGATTGCTTTAATTACAAATCAGCCGCAAGCAATTATTGGTGGAAGTGCCTTCATGCAGCAAGAAAACCTAAGATATAGCAGACTTTTTGAAAGAGAGGCTGATAGAGTTGGATTTACTAATTTAGTGGCCTCTGGTTATGATCCATATTCAATGGGTGAAATGTTCGAGAATATGAACAAAATGAAAAGATACTATGGCGAGGCTCCGCCTGAATTTCTGCTAACACACCCTGTGACTTCTTCAAGAGTAAGTGATGCTTTTAATGCGGCTGAAAATATTGATGTTAAAGAATCAAAAAAAGATAGTATTGATTATTCTTTCATCCGCTCTAGATTAAAGGTTTATTATGAGAAAATACCAGCCTCCTCAGTAAGCTACTTTAAAGACGCTTTCAAAAAATCAAACTTACCCTCAGATCAATACGGATTAGCACTTGCATTGAGTAAAAATAATGAATTTGAAGATAGCATCCTTGTAATGGATGAGCTTATTAGTAAATTTCCAAAAAACTTAATACTTAATACATCAAGGGTGGAGATATACTTGAATGCTGGTTTCTACACAGAAGCAAATAGTTATGTCGATAAATTTCTATCAATCTCTCCTGGAAATTACCCACTTACAATTACAAAAGCAAAAATTTTGAATGCGACAGGGGCATATTTTGCAGCTGAAGAACTATTAAGGGGACAGCTTCTTAAAAGAAATGGTGATCCGTATTTATGGCTTTTGCTATCTGATATACAAAGAGATGGGAAAAATATTGTTGGTTATTATCAAAGTAAGGCTGAATATCATGTATTACTAGGTCAGTATGAGGAAGCTATAAGCCAGTTAGAATTTGCACTACAACTTACAAAAAATAACTTTCAAGTATCAGAGAGTGTCATGACTAAAATTATTGATATAAAAAATAAAATCAATAAATCTAGAGGTCTTTAAATCTTTTCTGTTTCGTAATACTCCAACCTAAGTATGAGTAGAGGATTGCAAATGGAATCGCGGCTATCGGCATAAATGTAATTGGAAGAAATATAGATTTACCAATGCCCATAAAAATACTTCCAGAAAGGTCGCCAAACCTAGTCATAAATGTATCGATAAATACTGTGGTTTTGTATCTGTCCTTCTTTTCAAGTTGGCTATATGCGATTTCTCTAGCAGGCTTATTAAATCCATATTCAAACATTCTAAGAGAGGTTTGACATATAATAACAACTGCCACAGATGGGAATAAACCATAAAGAGAGAAGACCACTACAAATAAAATACCATAAACTATTAGTATGAATTTAATTCCAAACTTTGAAATAACATAATAAGTTAAAGTTAGCTGCACTATTAAAGTAAGAGGGGCAACTATTTGCTCTATCAAAGCAAATAATCTTATTCTTTCAGGAGACAATTCAGAATAGTTTTCAATAATTGGTATTGCAGCTATCCACTGCACTGTCATAAGAAATGTAAAGGACCATGAATAGAGAGCAATATTTCTAATATCATCCTTAGTTAATATATTCTTGATGCTATCAATTGAACCTCCACCAACCTTAGCTGAAAGGGCTTCAACTGAAAATGTTCTTACTATGTATGTTGCGAGGGCTAATGCCAGCAATAAGTAAAAAGATGCTGCGATCAAAAATAGCGCTATGCCGGTTTCTGTAAATGAATTTGAGAGGGTGCTGGATGTTGTAGAACCCAGCATAGCGCCAACCGATCCCCCTGCTAAAATAAATCCATAGTATTTTCTAGATGAAGAATCTCTAAACAAATTTATTACCAACACCCAAAAAATTGAAACTGTAAAAAATGAATATATATTGCTCCAAACATAAAATATTCTTCCAAGCCACAACCTTTCAGTCACCATAGATTGAGACAAACTTGACGAGTACATATATAAAAGTAGTAAGTTAAAAATAAAGAAAGAGTAAGTGTAGAAAATAATTCTTATATAGTTGCCTCTAGATGCCACCCAGGAATAAATAGGATTTACTAAAATCATTATTAAAGTAGTGCTTATTAAAAGAGGTATCAGCATTCCTTCGCCATAACTCTCTACAGCAAGCTCATTTCTTAAGGGCCTTAAAACATACCAAGAAGAAAGTACAAGGTAGAACAGAATACTTGAAAGTAAAGTCTTATTTTTTATTAGCAAATAAGGATTTAAAGTGTTGATAATATTGAACTTCATAAAACTTAATTTAAGTGGTGGGTCGCACAGGATTCGAACCTGTGACCAATTGGTTAAAAGCCAACTGCTCTACCAGCTGAGCTAGCGACCCATGATTAAGCATCATAAAAAATGTGATTATTCCATATTTTTCAATAACTGCAAGGCCTGTGATGAAGCTGAGTTGTTTGGGTACTCCCTAACTACAAACTTATACTTGTCAGTTGCCATATTTAAATCATTATTTTTAAAGTATATATCCCCTATTTTCTTATGTGCTAGTGGTACTCTGTAATGATTTGGGTATGAGGAGATCAGATCTAAAAAATATTTTTTACTTACCTCAAGATTATTATTAATTAATGATATTTCACCAAGCCAAAAAAAGGCTAAAGGTGACTTTTGATCATTTGCAAAACTTTCAACAAAAAATTTAAATAGCTTGAATGCATCTTCATAATTCTGTTCTTCTAATGATTTTGTGGCAGCAGCATAAACATCTTCTTCACTTTGAATATCGCTTACTCCTTTAAATCTTATGCTGCTATTTGCATTTATTGCATTACTTTCAGGTGCTTTATTATCAGCTTCGTTAAAGGTTTCGTTTATGAGTTTTTCTATTAAATGATTTTGGCTTTCAATTTGATTTCTTAATTGAGCAATCTCACTTTCAAGCTCTTGTATCTTTAGAAAAAGAATATCCGAAGCGTTACTTTTTTCATCAGCTAAGCTAGGGTAGGACGCAAATAGAACAGCCAAAGTTATAAAAGTATTTTTTGTAATTCTCATCTTTTTTCTAGTTAATCTCCGCCCTTCTATTTTTTGACCAACTTGCCTCGTTTGAACCTGTTACAAGAGGGTATTCTTCACCAAAGCTCTTCACAGTTACCCTATTATCATTGATTCCATTTAACAATAAATAATCTTTTACAGCATCACCGCGTCTTTGGCCAAGGGCTAGATTATATTCACGAGTACCTCTCTCATCAGCATGACCAGATACAGTGATAAGCATATCTGGGTTTTCATTCATTGCTCGCACAACACTTTTAAGAGTTTGTATTGACTTGGTAGAAAGGGTAAATTTATCGAAATCAAAATAAACTACCGCATTAGTAGTTATAGGTTTTTCGTCATATGAAACGACACTATCTTCTGCAACTGAAACTTCAACACTGCTTACAGTTGAATTGTAGACAGATTCTTCTGTATTGTTTGTTGTGCTGCAAGATACTGCAAACATGAGGAATGAGACATAGAAAATATTTCTATTTTTAGATTGTATATACATTATTTTTACTCCAATTATTTATCTTAAATACCCCGACCAAGATGGCTCCCTAACCTCTCCAGAACTTGATGGCAGTCTGAATTTAGCACCGCTGAGGGTAACACCAGCAAGAAGCCCAACCTTATCTTCTTTAATTGCATAGACTATCACATTACCGTTAGGAGAAATACTTGGAGATTCATCTAAGCGAGATTCGGTTAGAGGTCTTGAAAAATTCTCATTAAAGTATTTAAGAGCAATCTTGAACTCTCCTTCGTTTCTTTGAACAAACACAATACCCTCATTGCTTGGAAGGTAAGATGCTTTAGCGTTATAGTTTCCATCAAAGGTTAGCCTTTTTGGCTTTGTATTAAATTTTAATAAATCTATTTCATAAAGCTGAGGCGATCCTGATCTTCCGGATGTGAATAATATTTTTTTACCATCTGGTGACCATGATGATTCAGTATCTATGGAATAATGATTTGTTAAACGTGTTAGATTTTTATTCTCCAAATTAAGAATGTATATTTCTGCATTTCCATCTTGATATAAAGTGAGAGATAAAAACTTTCCATCTGGAGAGAATGCTGGTGAGCTGATCTGATATTTATTTTTTACAGCAACCTCCCTACTTCCAGTGGCAATGTTTTGAATAAATACTTTTGCCAATCCTGTCTCAAATGAGACATATGCTATATCTTTAGAGTCAGGACTCCATGATGGAGAAATAATTGCGCTGTTACTTTTAAGCAAAGTCTGCTCATTCATTCCATCGGCATCAGCTAGCATCAATTTATAAACCTTTGCAGATCCCGCAAGACCTTCGCTAACATAAAGCATTTTTGTTGATGAGACTCCTTTTAAACCTGTTATCTCTTCATAAATACCGTCGCTCACATAGTGTGCTAACTGTCTGGTTTTGTTAGGTATACCATAAATTTTTGAAGATCTTATTTTTTTTTCTTTAACAGAATCGTAGATATCATATGAAACAGTGATATTCATTTCATCTTTACTATCGATTATCCCTTTTAAAATATAATCAACACCAAGAAGTCTATAATTTTTATAATTTAATTCTTCTTGATATGTCTCTTCTGCCAGGAGCTCGTCAGAGCTTAGTACTGAAAACTCACCTGTCCTTTGTAAGTCAGCTTTTATAATTGAACTGATTTCATTTGAAATCAAGGCCTGGCCATCAAAATCATGAATAGCAATTCTATAGGGATTGTCAGAACTTTCTGTAATTTCAAGAACAAGCTCTGCATTTAAATTTAAGAAAACAAAGAATAGATATAGGATTTTTTTCATGATGGGTTGAAAGTGAGCATTATATTTTTAAAATTTGACTGATACATTTTTGCATCCATTTTGCTAAAAAAATTAAAAGTTTCAACCCTCTTTACAGCCTTAATTGCTGAGTTATCGAACCTTATGTTGCCGCTACTTCTAAAAAGAGACACATTGATTATCCTTCCATTTTTATTTATCTGAATTCTAAGGTCGCAAACCAGGCCATCTTGAATATTTTTTGGTTTTAACCATGCGCTTTCAATAGTATCTATTATCATCAGACTAAATTTATCTGCATCATTAATTTTTTCGTTATTTAAGAAATTTTTTTCTTCGCTTATTAGCTTACTAAGCTCTGGAATTACATTTATAGCTGGCTCAAATTCTTTAAATTGATTGGTTTTAGGGGTTGGTATTTTTGAGGAAACAATTTTTATTTCATTAAAGCTTTCTTGAGGTATAGGTTTTTCAATAGTTTTTTTCATTGGACTAATTTTTGCATCTTGCTCAAAAATTAAACTAACATCTATTGGGTTATTTAGAACAGGTCTTGCTTTTTTTTCTGAATAGAAATAACCAACAAGAAAAAGTATCAGTGAAGCATGTATTAGAAAAGAGAATATTGAGGCTATAGTGTAATTAGTATTAATTTGCATAGCCTGTTGTGACGATGCCTATTTTCTCTATTCCAACACTTTGAACAGCTGCCATAGCCTTAGCAACGCTATCAAAAGATACATTTTTATCACCTTTAAAGACAACTTCAATATCAGGATTTGCTGAAAAAATAATTAAAGACTTTCTTTTTAATTCATCCAGGTCTATGGGAAGTTGCTCTTCACCAATATTAATAAAGTATTCCCCGTTTTTATTAATAGACACTACAAGTGGTTCATTTTGAACAGACATTTTTGTGGTATCAGTTTGAGGCAAATTAACCTCGACACCTTGGATTAATAAAGGAGAGAGAACCATAAAAATAATCAATAAAACCAACATGACATCAATATATGGGACTACATTAATCTCAGCATTTAATTTTTTCTTTTTCCCTAATCTGTAAATCATTTATTTTTCAAAGTTTGCTTATAAAAAATGCTAGCAAGTTCTTCAGAAAATATGACAGTTGATTGTGAAATGCTTTCAAGCTCAGATGCAAATTTGTTGTACGCTAGGACTGCGGGTATGGCTGCAAATAAGCCCATTGCTGTTGCTACCAATGCCTCAGATATGCCAGGAGCAACTGCGTTTATTGTTGCTTGAGTAGCATCAGACAACCCCTGGAATGAGGTCATAATTCCCCAAACTGTTCCAAATAAACCAACATAAGGACTCACAGAACCAACATTAGCCAAAAATGATAGGTTTACATTCATCTGCTCCTCATCTGAGGCTATAGCGACTCTCATGGAGCGATTAATACCCTCTAAATCTAATTCAGTTATCTCATTAGTTTTAGTAAGAGTATTAAATTCATCAAAAGCGCTTCTAAAAACATTCAAAGAGCCATAATTAATATTATTATCATTTGGTATTTCATTATAAAGTGAATGCAAATCTTTACCTGACCAGAATCTAGATAAAAAATCAGAGTTAATTTTTTTTATTTTTTTATAAAAATTATAGCGTTCAATTATAACTATCCATGTCAATATTGAAGTTAATAAAAGGGTTAACATGACTGATTTTACAACCGGTCCTGCCTCGAGAAATAAATTTAAAACAGAAATTTCATTCATAATAATTTTTTAACCAAAAAGTAATAATAAATCATTGTGAAACGGTTTTGGTTTATTTGTTTCCGAATTGATCAGACAAACTTCAACCTCTGCAGAGCAAAGAATTTTGTTTGAGTTGCTTTCTTTTGCTGTTTGTGAAAATGTTAATCTAGCATTTGAGTTTTTGCGAACCAATGAAGAAATGGTCAATGCATCTTCAATTCTTGCTGGTGAAATAAAATTAATTTCCATCCTACGAACCACAAATACTAATTGTTGATTTAGCAACTTTTCCTGTGAGATGCCATTGTCTATGAGGAATTCCGTTCTAGATCTCTCAAAAAATTTTAAATAGTTTGCATGATATACAAAACCCTGAAAGTCAGTATCTTCACAGTAAACTTTTAGGTATAAATCCTTAGACTTGATATGTTTGCTCATGAAGCTCTATATCTTTTTGAAAAAGCTCTAACAAAATTTGTATAAAATCTGGCCAGAGTAAGTCAACGGTTATTAAATGATTTTGAATATTTGGATTGATTGTTGATGCAAGTACTCTTACTTTTATAGGTCTTCTATTAAATTTGTAGATGAGTGCAGGTATTAGATCCTGTCCATCTGAAGCTCTAATTACTTGATCCCACCAATCCTGAGGTGGCTCTCCGCCGTCACCATATCTCTTACATTCTAGGCACCATCTTCCAAGTCTGAGATCGGGGAGTTCTTTTGTTCTGGTTTGCTCTAATATTCTTTTAACAGGATTTGTTAAATTTAGCTCTTGGACTAATAAATTACCTATCTCTCTTTCAAAATTTGCACCTTTAGCTCTTGAGTTAACTGGCAAAATTATTCTCCTGGTTCAAAATTGTCAGGGAATTGAGCATTGGTATGGACTTCTTGCACATCATCTAGATCATCCATGAAATCCATAATTTTTAAGATTTTTTCAGCCATTTCTTGATCTACCTCTATAAGAGTATCTGCTCGAAGTGTTGCTTCAGCATTTGATATTTCAATATCTTTAGATTTTAAAATATCATTTATATTGCTTAAATCGTTATGGGGGGTAATTACTTCAAAATAATCACCTTCATCAACTAAATCTTCTGCGCCTGCATCCAAAGCAATATCCATCAAATCATCTTCGGTAATTCCCTTGGCAACATGAATGATTCCAAGCTTATTAAATAAATAAGCTACAGAGCCATCGGTACCAAGATTTCCACCAAATTTAGAAAAAGCATGTCTAACATCGGAGACAGTCCTGTTTCGATTGTCTGTCATCGTCTCCACAAGAATAGCTACGCCTCCAGGGCCGTAACCTTCAAATACTATTTCCTCTAAACTTCCTGTCTCACCAGTACCTGAACCTTTTTGAATTGCCCTTTTTATTGTGTCTTTTGGCATATTTGATTGGTTGGCTTTTTCTAGTGCAAGCCGCAATCTTGGATTATCTTCAGGGTCAGGGCCGCCTTTAGCTGCTACCGTTATTTCTCTTATAACTTTAGTCCATACTTTGGCTCTAGAAGCATCTTGTCTTGCTTTGCGATGTTTTATATTTGCCCATTTAGAATGTCCTGCCATTTAAACCTCTTCTATTACTGTAGATTGTATCTTAAGCTCATCTAATTGAGCATTATCAACTTTGCTAGGTGCTTCTGTAAGCAGGCATGTTGCACTCTGTGTCTTAGGAAATGCAATCACATCTCTTATATTTGATGTATTAGTTATAAGCATTACAAGCCTATCTAATCCAAAGGCAATGCCTCCATGAGGCGGGCAACCGGAAGACAAAGCATTTAGCAAAAATCCGAATTTATTATTGGCCTCTTCCTTGGTTATCTTTAATATATCAAAAACTGCTTTTTGCATATCTTCTTGATAAATTCGCAAGGATCCTCCTCCAACCTCATAACCATTTAAAACAATATCGTATGCATACGCTATTGCATCTTCAGGCCGATCAAGTAACTCAACTGCTGAACATTTTGGCAAGGTAAATGGGTGATGAAGAGAAGTTAGGCTTCCTTGGCTGTTCCTTTCAAACATAGGAAAATTAACAACCCAACATGGAGCCCATTCAGAAGAATATAAATTCAGATCTTCTCCTAATTTTTTAATTAGGCTACTCATAGATAAATTGACGACATTTTTAGGTCCAGCTCCAAAAAATACTAAATCGCCCTTCTCAAGACCAAGATTACTAATTATTCTTTCAACTGTTTGTTTATTTAAAAATTTAAGAATTGGAGACTGGAGACCATTTTCGCTACCATCGAGCTCATTAACCTTGATATATGCAAGACCCTTGGCCCCTAGTTTTGAAACATACTTTGTATATTCATCAATTTTTCCTCTACTAAGACTATTTCCACCAGGAATTTTTAAAGCAACTACTCGAGACTTCTCGTCCTGAGCTGGGCTTGAAAATACTTTAAACTCCTCGTCCATCACCAATTCAGAGATTTCTACCAGATGCAAAGGTATTCTTAAGTCTGGTTTATCACATCCATATTTTTCTATCGAATCGTGCCAATCAATAACAGGAAATTTATCTAGTTTATGGTTGCAAAATTTTTCAACCAGCTCCCTGACCATTCCTTCAGCTAAATCGATAATATAGTCCTGATCAATAAATGATGCCTCTATGTCTATCTGAGTAAATTCAGGCTGCCTATCTGCCCTTAAATCTTCATCTCTAAAACACCTGGCTACCTGGTAATACTTATCAAGCCCTCCCATCATTAGCATTTGCTTAAAAAGTTGAGGTGATTGAGGTAAAGCAAAGAAATTTCCAGGCTGAACTCTACTAGGAAGAATATAATCCCTTGCGCCTTCAGGAGTTGCCCTCGTTAAAATAGGTGTTTCAATCTCATTGAAATCTTTATCATCTAAATAATTTCTGATAGTAGATGATATCTTCGATCTTGTAACGATCCTTTGATTCATTTCAGGTCTTCTTAAATCAAGAACTCTATTTTTCAATCTAACATCCTCGTTAACCTCTTGGTAATCATCTAGAGGGAATACCGGAGTAACCGCTTTACTTAAAATTTTTATATGTTTAGCCTCTAACTCTATCTCACCAGTAACCATATTTGCATTAGATGTTCCTTCAAGTCTTTTATTTACATTTCCACTTATGGAAACTACAAACTCATTTCTTAATGTCTCAGCAATCGCAAAAGATTCTTTAGAATCAGGATTAAATACGACTTGGCAAATACCTTTGATATCCCTTAGATCTAAAAAAATAACACCCCCATGATCTCTTCGCTTATGAACCCAGCCGCAAAGTGTTACTTCTTGTTCTAAATTTTTAGTAGTTATTTCACCACAATAATGTGATCTCATTTTTATTCCTCATTAATTAAGTAATCTTATCTTGTTTATTGCCATTCTTGGAGTTAGTTACCTTATTTACTGAAGATTTTTTTGATGTATCTTCTGAAAGGTTCTTTTTTTTGCCTGTTTTAAAGTCTGTTTCATACCATCCAGAGCCTTTAAGTCTAAATGAAGGAGCTGAGATTAGCTTTTCAAGAGAATCCTTACCGCATTGCAGGCACTTTTTTAAAGGCTCATCACTAAACTTCTGAAGAGTTTCTATTTGATGTCCACAATTTGAACATTTATATTCATAAATCGGCATATGTCTCTAAAAAAAAGATAGAATTATAAACCATAAGGATTTATTCATATAATTTAAAGATGTTATTTTCAAAATTACTATTGCCGACATTAAAAGAGGCTCCTCAGGAAGCTGAAATTGTTAGTCATAAGCTAATGCTTAGGGCTGGGATGATAAGAAAAGTTGCCTCTGGAGTCTACACTTGGCTGCCATTAGGCTTAAAAGTTCTAAGAAAAGTCGAGGCAATTGTAAGAACTGAAATGAATAATGCTGGAGCCCAAGAGGTTTTAATGCCAATGGTTCAGCCAAAAGAACTATGGAATGAGACTGAAAGATGGGAAAAAATGGGGAAAGAACTTCTTCGATTTCAAGATAGGCATGATAGAGATTTTTGTTTAGGCCCAACACATGAAGAGGTAATAACTGACCTAATCAGAAGTAATGTGAAAAGCTACAAAGAATTACCAATTAATGCATATCAAATACAGACAAAATTTAGAGATGAAATTAGACCCAGATACGGTGTGATGAGAAGCAGGGAGTTTCTTATGAAAGATGCTTACAGCTTTAGTGTAAATGAAGAGTGTTTAGATAATAGCTACATAAATATGAGAAATACATATAAAAAAATTCTCCAAAATATCGGGTTAGAATTCAAAGTAGTAAAAGCTGATTCTGGAGCAATAGGTGGAGATGCTTCCGAAGAATTCCATGTATTAGCTGAGAATGGTGAGGATACTATTGCTGTAAGTACTGGCTCTGAATTTGCCATTAATACAGAGCTTTTATTAGAAGAAGGTGAGGATATTAAATCTCTTGAAGGAGAAGACTCTCCTGACGGTAATGGGGTTATTCAAATAAAAAAAGGTATTGAGGTTGGTCATATTTTTAAACTTGGTCAAGTCTACTCGGAAAGTATGGGTGCTAATGTACAAACTAAAGAAGGAAGGCCAGCAACCCTTCACATGGGCTGCTATGGCATTGGTATCTCAAGAATAGTTGCAGCAGCTATAGAGCAAAATAATGATGAAAGGGGTATTGTCTGGCCACCAACGATTGCACCATTTGATGTAAACATTATCGCTATTGGCTTTGAGAAAGATGAAAAAATCGCTATGGCAGCAACAAAGCTTTACGAAAGTCTTTCACACCAAGGCTATGATGTAATTTTAGACGATAGAAAAACTGGATTTGGGGCAAAAATTAAAGACTCTGAATTGATTGGAATTCCTATGAATATAATAATTGGTAAATCATTTGTAGAAAATGATGAAATAGAATTACGAACAAGAGATGGTCAAATTTCTGTAGCCAAGATTGATGACTTGAAAATCATTTTTAACCACTACAAATAATTACTAATAATCATTGATATCTTTAGATGAATTATCTTTGTAATATTTCTGGATTAAAAATGACAAGGTAATGGAAAACAGCCCCCAGACAACTAAAGAAATTGCCCAGCTAGAAAGAATTATTACTCCAAGAGAAATCTGTATCTTGTAAATAACACCCACGAAAATTGCAGCAAGGCCAGCTGGAAGAAAAACAACAAAAGAACCTATTAAAAATAATTCAATAATAATTAAAATAGTTCCTAGTATTAGCCAATTATTTGCATTTTCAATTAAATTTATCATTATTATTTATCTTTATTAGCTGTTGCACCCATTAGTAATTCAATGCTACCTAGTGCTTTAGTAATATCTGAAGGAACTACAAGTGTTTTTGTTTGGTCGGATGATGCTAATTTTGCCAAACCATCAACCTGTCTTTTCATTATTTCAAAATCAACAGCCGGCTGACCATCATCTTTTATGGCTTTGCCTAGTAACATTGTTTGCTCAGCATCTGCCTCAGCCTTGACTTTTACAGCATAAGCATCTGCATCAGCAGTCACTCTTACAGCTTCTGCTTCTTTCTGAGCCTCATACAATTGAGCATCAGCATTAAGCTCAACACTTCTTCTATCACCCTCAGCCTTTGCTATAGTTGCCCTTCTTTCTCTTTCTGCATTTAGTTGTTGCCTTTGTGAATCCTTTGTTTGTTCATCTACCAAAACATCAAGTATCTCAGTTCTTGTTACCTCAACGCCCCATATTTCAGCTGCTTTACCAAGCCTCTCTTTAATCTCAAGATTCATTGATTCTCTTGAGGACTGCAAGTCATCAAGCTCCAATTTACCAGCTGCAGATCTGATAACAGATATAGCAGTATTTTCTATAGCTGAATCAATATTTTTAATTCTGTAAACTGATTTAGATGCGTCTAGTATTCTAAAAAATACAGTTGAGACAAGACCTACCTCTACATTATCTTTAGTTATAACTGAAATTTGAAATTTAGGTAATTGTCTTTCTAGAATATCAACTTTATGGGCAACCCTATCTAAAAAAGGTATTATTATCGAGAGACCAGATTCTAATGTTTTTGTATATCTACCAAACCTTTCTATAACATAAACCTTTGATTGAGGAACAACCTTAACTGAAAGGAATAAAAATGATATCGATAAGAAAAATAGAACGGTTAGAAATGCTTGAAATCCAGTCAACATAGAAACTCCGATTAATGTGTTATATAAACCAATATAACAGATTGAAAAAATTTAACATTTATAAAAATATACACAAACTATATCTTTTTTATAATAGTTGCATTAGCTGTACCGCCGCCTTCACAAATAGCTTGAAGCGCATATTTCCCATTTCTTCTCTCTAGCTCATGAAGTAAAGTAGTCATTAATTTAGTTCCAGTAGATCCAAGTGGGTGGCCTAGTGAAATTGCTCCACCATTAACATTAAGCTTTGAAATATCTGCTCTCAATTCATGTGCCCATGCCAATGGAACAGGTGCGAATGCTTCATTTATTTCATACAAATCCATATCATCGATTGAAAGATTAATATTTTTTAATGCAGATATGGAAGCAGGTATAGGACCAGTTAACATAAATACTGGGTCATCACCTACCACTGATAAAGAAATTATTTCAGCCCTTGGATCAACTTTAATTTTTTTAAGCCCAGCATCATTACAAACCATAACTGCAGAAGCGCCATCAGTTATTTGACTAGCATTTCCTGCCGTTATAAGCCCTTCATCAATGACTGTTTTTAGTCCAGACAATGCCTCTAGTGAAGCATCATATCTAATACCTTCATCTTGATAAATTAGAGATCCAGTATTTGCGTCAGACCTTGATTCAATAGCTAAAATCTCATTTTTGAAAAAGCCTTGCTCTGATGCGTAAGCAGCCTTTTGGTGACTTAATAGTGCAAAATTATCTAAATCTTCCCTACTTAAATTCCATTTTTTTGCAACTAGCTCTGCACCTGTGAATTGAGAAAAAAACACTCCAGGGTATCTAGATTCAATACCAGCAGCATTAAAGGGAAATCCATGACCTGCATCATAACCATCTTTCACACTAGCTCCAATCGGAACCAAAGACATAACCTCAACGCCACCTGCTATAACAACATCTTGTGTCCCAGACATAACAGCTTGCGCAGCAAAATGGAGTGCTTGTTGTGATGATCCGCATTGACGATCAACTGAAGTTCCAGGAACTGATTCAGGTAGTGAAGAAGCTAGAATAGAATTTCTGGCTATATTTCCAGATTGAGCCCCAACTTGATCAACACAACCAAATATTACATCGTCTACATCTTTGGGTTGAATGCCAGTTAAATTGACAAGCTCATCTAAAACAACAGCACCCATGTCAGCTGGATGCCATTTACTCAAGCTACCATTTTTCTTACCACCTGGTGTTCTTACTGCAGCAACAATATAAGCTTTTTCAGCCATAATAATCCTTATTAAATTAGTCTAATAAGGATTATAACAAATATTTATTTTGTATCTTTAGATTTTGCCTTTGATGCTATATAAGATGATCTTATTTCGCTAATAAGCTCGTCTCTAATTTTTGTATTTTCTTTAAGATATATGCTTGCTTTAACTTTGCCTTGCCCAATAGTCTCTCCATTTAACTTATAAAAGGCACCTGACTTATCTACTAAACCGAGCTTATGACCAAAATCAAGTATTTCTCCTTCTTGATTAATACCTAAGCCATACATTATTTGAAACTCAGCCTGTTTAAATGGAGGTGAAACTTTATTTTTTACGACTTTTACCCTAGTTTCATTACCCATAACCTCATCACCTTCTTTTACTGATCCTATCCTTCTTATATCTAGACGAACAGACGAGTAAAATTTGAGAGCATTTCCACCAGTAGTAGTTTCTGGACTTCCAAACATCACACCAATTTTCATTCTAATCTGGTTAATAAATACCACCGTGGCTCCAGATCTTTGTATGTTGCCGGTTATCTTTCTTAGAGCCTGAGACATTAATCTGGCTTGAAGTCCAACGTGATGATCACCCATCTCTCCCTCTATTTCTGCTCTTGGAACTAAGGCTGCTACAGAGTCGATTATGACTAAGTCAACACTTTTAGATTTTACTAACATGTCAGCAACTTCTAGCGCTTGTTCACCGGTATCTGGTTGTGATAACAACAGCTCATCCACATTGACTCCAAGTTTTTCAGCATATTGCGGATCTAAAGCATGTTCTGCATCAATAAATGCACAAGTACCACCTGCTTTCTGACACTGAGCTATTATTTGAAGTGTTAAAGTTGTTTTACCAGAAGATTCTGGTCCGTATATTTCAGTAACTCTTCCTTTTGGAATCCCGCCAATGCCAAGGGCAATGTCTAAACCTAATGATCCTGTTGAGATTGATGGTATATCTACAAGCTCTTTATCGCCCATCCTCATAACAGTTCCTTTCCCAAACTGACTGTCTATGTCAGCCAAAGTTTCCTTTAATGATTTTTTTGTGTCTTTTAATTTAGCCATTTATTACTCCTTACTGTATATATATACAGTATAAACTTTTATTTAAAATAAATACAACTTTAATTAAAATTATATATATTTTTTATGTTTAATAACTTAAAGTCTTTTTTTTAATTTTAAGTTATTATTTTATCTTATGACATTTGTAGTTACTGAGTCTTGTATAAAGTGCAAATACACTGATTGTGTAGAGGTTTGTCCAGTTGATTGTTTTTATGAAGGCCCAGAATTTTTGGTCATCCATCCAGATGAATGTATTGATTGTGCTCTTTGCGAACCAGAATGCCCTATTGATGCAATTCTGTCTGAAGATGAGCTACCAGATGATCAAATAGAGTTTATTGAAATTAACGCTAGGCTCTCAGAGGTTTATGAAAATATTGTTGAGGCCAAGGACCCCCTTCCAGATGCAAAAAAATTTGAGACAGTAGAAAATAAACGAGATTTTCTAGATTTATAGATTTTCAAATGGGAATATTAATATTCCACTTAATAAAATTAATGCTGTAAAAAAAGTCATGATCTCTTTTTTTCTAATTTCCAGCAATGAATTTAGTAATTTTGGCATTGTAATCAAAGAAATTAAGCAGCCAAATGCAAATGGAATAATTATTGAAAAATTAAGCATTGCTATAGATCCTATAATAATCTCATAAACTCCAAATGATAATAAAATTGCGCTTCCTGATATGCCTGGTAAAAGAAAAAATGTGAAGGCAATAAAACCCGTTAAAAAGATATAACCATTTGAAATATTTCCCGGAGAAATGCTGATTTCTTTTAAAGTCAATGCCAATAAAATCCCAGCAAAGAAATAAATATCAAATTTAAAGTTGTTATCAAATTCAGCTCTTACCCTCATCCCTATAATTACAGCAACGAGACACATTAAAATACTTATAAAAACCAAAAAATATTCTGTATAAGATGTGTACAAAACAAGTATCAACTTTGATGCGAGAATTACACTAATCATCATGGAGGCTAGAAAAGGAACTATTAAATCTAGGAAGAATATTTTATTTAATTTTTTAATATCCCAAGTTAGATTAGAAAGCCGAAGATTAGAAAGAAATAGAATGAACTTATCATAAACATTAAAGGCAAGTGCAATCGTAGAACCTGATACACCTGGAAGTAATTCAGCGATACCTACAAAAAAACCTGAAACAATAAATCTTAGCCTTTCGTTCAAGAATCTAACCCATCTTCAGACTTACCTGGGAGCATTGGTACAAATGAAACATCATCATACAAATCTTGCTCAACTTCATTGCTGGATATTTTATTAATAACATTTAACTTTTGTGATTTTGAATTACCGACAGGTATAACTATTTTTGCTGATACATTTAAACTATCAACCAGCTCATGAGGGTACTCCCTTGGTGCAGCAGCACAAATAACACCATCATATTTTATCGTATTGTCCCAGTCCTCAAAACCATCTCCATATATTAATTCTACATTTCTAATTTTTAGTTCATTTAAGTTTTCTCTAGCCTTATTAACCAAAGGTTTGATTCTTTCTATGGAGTAAATATTTTCACAAAAATATGATAGTACAGCTGTCTGGTATCCACACCCTGTTCCAAGCTCCAAAACATTATTTAGAATTTTTCCTCTAGCTTTTGTGTGCGATATTAAAAGTTCAGTCATTTTTGCAACAATATATGGTTGAGATATAGTTTGTTTATACCCAATGGTCAATGATCTATTTTCATATGCCCTAGACCACAAAGCTTCATCTATAAATATATGTCTTGGTACTTGCGAAATTGCATCTAGAACCCTGAAATCTTTAATACCCATATTAAGAAGGTTTTCTATCATCTCTTCTCTAACTCTTCTGAATGTAAAGCCTGAATTAATCATAAAAACTTTTTAAAATTCTCTGAAAGATTATTATTTACAAGGTCGTAGTCCAAAATTGAAATAGATACATACCCGTCTTCAATTGCTTTAGCATCTGTTAGATGATCTTCTTGAATGGGCTCCCCTGATAGATTGTATCTATATTTGGTAATGGTATCAGAGGATTTAACTGATAGTGGTTTGCTGGGAATACCATTTACTGCAAGGGTGGTGATTTTAATTCCTTTAAAATCATCTTCACAAATATCAGGTAAGTTGACATTAAAAACCTTACCTTCATACCCTTTTGAAGAATTTACTATTAAATCAATAATTTCTGCTGATTTTTTTGCAATATAGCTTTTGTCTTTGCAATCATATGATGCTACTGATAATGCAATTGGAGGATATTTGAGCTTTCTACCTCCAATGGCTGCGCCAACAGTTCCAGAATATAAAACATTATTTCCGATGTTAGCTCCATGATTAATTCCTGAAATAACAATATCAAACTCAAAATCAACCATGCCTAATAATCCAAAATAAGCACAGTCAGCTGGCGTTCCATCTACAGAATAAATTTTGTCACTAACCTTTTCAATTTCAGTTTCTTTTAAAAAAGATATTGCAGCGCTCATGCCACTACAATTATTTTTTGGAGCTATCATCCAGACCTCGTGATCTTTAACAAGCTCTTGATATAGACAATTGATATTCTCTGCTTTGTATCCATCATCATTAGTAAGTAGTATTTTCATTATTTATCTTTGAGATTTACAAGGGATTGAACAGATATTGCCTTATTTTTTCCAATAATACCAAGCTTTTCTGCTGTAGTTGCCTTTAGCCCTATTTTTGATTCAGGGATACCTAAAATTTGACTGAGACTCTTGAGAATATTGTCTCGAAACGGATTAATTTTTGGTTGCTCACAAATAATAGTTGAGTCTATATTGTAAATTTCCATACCAATTGATTCAATTTTATTTAGACAAAACTCAATTATTTTTTTACTATCAAGACCTTTATTATTGATATCTTGATCTGAGAAAAAAATACCTATATCCCCTAGCGCTGAAGCCCCTAAAATTGAGTCAGCAATTGAGTGAAGAAGCACATCACCATCAGAATGGGCAATAATACTATATTCACAAGGGACCTTAAAACCCCCTAGAGTTATACCATTACCCTCTTGGTATCTATGAACATCAAAGCCAGTTCCTGTTCTTGTATTAAATTTTGACAACAGCTTTAAGTCGTCTTTGTAGGTAATTTTTATATTTGAGCGAGAGCCAAGAATTCTACTTACATTAAAGCCACTATATTCTAAGGCAAATGACTCATCTGGAACATTCACACCATCGGAAATGCACAATTGCAATGATTGTTTTAAATCATGAAAACTGCATACTTGCGGTGTTTGAGCTAAAAAATATTCATTTTTATCAACCGTTCCTAACTCTTTTGATCTAAGTGAGTCTGAAATTGGAATATACGGGAATGAACCAGAAGATTTGCTTTCCATTAAATTTTCCAATAATTTACTAATAATTGTGTAAGAAAAATTAGGCCTTGCAGCATCATGGACCAGAACGTAATCATAGCCATTTGCGCATTCATGATTCAAAGCATTATTAACAGATTCTGCTCTTGAAGAGCCTCCATTTATAAGTTGTATGGTTTTATTTTTATAAAAATTTTGATTTTTAATATACCTATCGCCTTCTGAAATAACAATTATAAGCTTATCAATTAATTTTGATTTAAGCAGCTCATTAACAGTGTTTTCAATAACAGAAAGTGCATTCAATTGGGCATATTGTTTTGGTTTTTTTTCACCAAATCTATGGCCTATTCCAGCAGCAGGAATAACTGCTAAGATTTTTTTAATTTTCATCATCCTTTTTCTTTTCAAAGATTATGAACTCTTCATCTGGATAGCTTAAACCCAGTCTCTCTCTAGCAAAGTTTTCAACATGTTCATCGGAACTTTGCGCACTTTGAATTTCAAAAATTAAAATATCATTTTTTGACTTCAACTGATTATTTTTAATATGTTGAATGTTGTTATTGCTCACAAGACTTTCTTTGTGTGTATAGCTATTATCACCAAAAAAAATTGAGTAGCCCAGACCAAAAGAAATGGATATTAAAAGGGCTATGATTAAGTTAATTGCCCTTATCATTCAGGAAAACTAAAATTATTATTTTCCTCTTCAATCCATAATATGCGATTATATTTTGCCACTCTATCAGATCTGCAGGGAGCTCCAGTTTTAATTTGACCAGCACCAAGGCCAATTGCCAGATCAGAAATTGTTGTATCCTCTGTTTCACCTGAACGATGAGATATTATCGATTTATAGTTGTTTGAATTTGCTAAATGTATTGTTTCTATGGTCTCTGTAATGGTACCTATTTGATTAAATTTTATTAAAATAGAATTTGCGAGGCCTTGTTCAATTCCAGTTTTGAAAATATTTTTGTTTGTTACAAAAAGGTCGTCTCCCACAAGTTGGCATTTATGGCCAATTTTATCAGTCAACTCTTTCCAGCCATCAAAATCGTTTTCATCCATACCATCCTCTATAGATATGATTGGATATTTTTCAACAAGCTCTTCTAAATAAGAAACAAACTCTGATGGTGAAAGGCTTCTATCTTCACCTTTAAGGTTATATTTTCTTCCATCAAAAAACTCACTTGATGCGCAGTCAAGTGCAAGAAATATATCTTTTCCTGGAACAAGGCCTGACTGCTTAATTGCATCTAATATTAAAGTCAAAGCCTCTTCGTTAGACTTAAGATTAGGAGCAAAACCACCCTCATCACCAACAGCTGTCGAAAGAGATTTATTCTTTAGGATGTTTTTTAGATTCCAATATATCTCACTTGACCATCTCATAGCTTCACTAAAATTTGAGGCATTAGACGGGATTATCATAAATTCTTGAATGTCTATATTATTATCAGCATGCTCACCACCATTAAGAATATTCAACATTGGCATAGGTAGACTCGACTCGACACTTAACCTAGTTATGTCAGAATATACGTCACGAAAATGCTTGTGCAGTGGAATATTTTTTTTCTTTGCAGCGACATGGGAAATAGCTAATGAAACAGCAAGAATAGCATTTGCTCCAATGTTTGATTTATCATCCGTGCCATCTAAGTCAATTAGCTTATGATCTATGAGTTTTTGATCTTGAGGGTTTAGATTTTTTAGAAGAGGGTTTATAAAATTATTAATATTATTTACAGCCTTGGTAACCCCTTTTCCCATAAAGGCACTACCACCATCTCTTAGCTCTAGAGCTTCTTTGGTCCCAGTGGATGCTCCACTAGGAACAATAGCGCTTGCCTCTATTCCACAACTAAGTATTACTTTGCATGATACTGTTGGGAGGCCCCTAGAATCTAAGACTTGAATAGCTTTTATAGAATTAATCGTGCTCATAATTACTATTTAAGATTTAGATTTTCTTGATCTTTTATAAAAACATCAAGGTCCTTAATTTGCTTTAAAAAAGGTTCTATCATATCTAATTTTAATGCACACGGGCCGTCACATTTAGCATTATCTGGATCAGGATGTGCTTCCAGAAATAGCCCAGCTATACCTTGCGATATACCAGCTTTTGCAAGGCTCAAAAGATATTCACGCCTTCCACCAGCAGCATTTCCCAGACCACCAGGAAGCTGCAATGAATGTGTGACATCAAAAAAAACAGGTTTATCGAGATTTTTAAGAATTTGGAAATTCAAAGTGTCTACAATTAAATTATTATATCCAAATGAATTTCCTCTTTCACATAATGTAATTTTATTATTACCAGCTGACGCACATTTTTCTATTATGTTTTTCATCTCTGGAGCAGATAAGAACTGCGGCTTCTTGAATTGTATAATTGAATTAGTTTTAGCTGCAGCAGAAACTAGATCCGTTTGCCGAGCTAGGAAGGCTGGTATTTGTACTATCTCGCAAATTTCGCTTACTGGAGTAGCTTGATCAGGCTCGTGGATATCAGTAATAACAGGAATATCAAAGGTTTCCTTCACTTCTTGAAGTATTTTTAAGCCCTCGTCCATTCCGGGGCCTCTAAAAGAGTTTATCGAGCTTCTATTTGCCTTATCAAAAGATGCTTTAAAGATATAGTTTATTTGCATTGATTCAGATACTTTTGCAAATTTTTCAGCGATTTTCATCGCAAGATCCCTGGATTCAAGAACATTCATTCCACCCATTAAGGTTAAATTTCCTTCATTTGATATTTCAAAATTTCTTAGTTTTAAATTATTCATTATTTTTCTATTGTACTATTTATATAACTATTAAATATAGGGTGGCCGTCCCTTGGGTTGGACGTAAACTCCGGATGAAACTGACAAGCCAAAAACCATTTATGATTTTTTATCTCCACCATTTCAACTAATTTATCATCAACAGAAGTTCCAACTACCTCAAGTCCAGAATTAGACATATCCTCAGCAAAATCAGGATTAACTTCATATCTATGCCTATGCCTTTCAGTTATTTCCATTTTTTTATACATAGTGAAAGCATTTGAAGTTTTTTTAATTTTGCAAACCTGTCCACCAAGTCTCATTGTTCCACCAAGGTCTGAGTTTTTACTTCTTTTTTGTTTTTTACCAGAACCATCACTCCACTCAGTTATTAGGGCTATTACTGGATATTTAGTATCTGGATTAAATTCTGTGCTATTTGAATTCTTTAAACCCAAGACATTCCTTGAATATTCAATAATAGCAACTTGCATTCCAAGGCATATCCCTAAGTAAGGCATATTACTTTCCCTAGCAAATTTACAAGCTGTGATCATTCCCTCAACACCTCGGTCTCCAAACCCGCCTGGAACTAAAACAGCATCATTAAAACCAATTAATTTTTTGACGTTTCTAGGCGTAATAGTATCTGCTAGTACAAAATTAATATTTACTTTTGTTTTGTGCTTGATTCCTGCGTGCTCAAGCGCCTCATTGATAGATTTATATGAATCTTGAAGCTCTGTATATTTTCCAACAAATGCAATATTTACCTCTTGAACAGGGTTAAGACTCGCCTTAACAACTCTTCTCCAATCAGACAGCTTTGGTTTATTAGGTCTTATTTTCAGCTTACGAAGTATTAATTCATCAACTTTTTGTTTATTTAATAAAAGTGGGATTGAGTAAACGGTTTCAACATCGTGCATAGAAATAACATTATCTGGATTGACTGAACAAAATAATGCAATTTTTTTCTTTTCATCTTTTGGAAGCTCTTGCTCAGACCTACATACTAAACAATCAGGAGTAATACCCAATGATCTTAGCTCTTTTACAGAATGTTGCGTTGGCTTAGTTTTTAGTTCTCCAGAGGCCTTTATATATGGGACAAGGGTTAGATGGACTACAGCTGACGATGAAGATGGAAGCTCAAGAACCATCTGTCTAATGGCTTCGACAAATGGTTGGCTTTCGATATCTCCAACAGTGCCGCCTATTTCAACAATTGCAATATCTTTTCCTTGGCCGCCTTCTTTAATTCTTTTTTTAATCTCATTTGTAATATGAGGGATAACTTGAACTGTTCCACCCAGATATTTTCCTTTTCTTTCATTTCGAATAACAGTTTCATATACCTTGCCAGCAGTAAAATTATTTTTTTTTGAAGCTTGGTACCTTACAAATCTTTCATAGTGCCCCAAATCTAAATCTGTCTCAGTCCCATCATTTGTTACAAACACTTCTCCATGCTGAAATGGGCTCATTGTTCCAGGGTCTACGTTTATATATGGGTCAACTTTGATTAGAGAAACTGATAAACCCCTAGACTCTAAAAGGGCTCCTATAGATGCTGCAGCAATGCCTTTACCGAGCGATGATACTACCCCTCCGGTAACAAAAATGTATTTAGTTTTGGCCATCATTTATCTCAGTTATGATGGGATAAAAGAATAACAGATAACAATAGATAGTTAAATGGAAATAATAAAATACGGTTAATTATGGTATGTTTTTTTTACTCTAGATTTTATTCTTATCATTAGATCATAAGATATTAAATCGTTAGGTATTGTAATGTTATTAATGCTTGATTCTGGTGAAAAAATTTCACAATAATCTCCAATTTTGCAATTTGTATGATCAGAAATATCTACCGTTGTAAGATCCATACTTACCTTACCAAATATTTTTGCTTTCTTTCCATTTACAAGAACTGAAGTTCCATCTTTTATATTTTGTGCTAAGCCATCTGCATAACCAATGTAAACAGTAGCAACGGTCATATCACAAATAGCTGTTGCTCTTCCATCATAACCTACAGAATCACCCTCCTTGATCTTCCTAATATTTACTATCGGTGATCTCAAGGTCATTGCTGTTTTAAGTTCATGCGTCCCAATATATCCTCCAAAAATACCTATTCCACATCTAACCCAATCATATGAGTGATCTGGATAGTTAAATACACAACCTGTATTTGCTATGCTCTTAGAAACTTCTCCAGAAAGTTGATTAAAAACATTGTTAAATCTGGCAAATTGTTCATTATTACTTTTATTTTTTGGGTTATTAGAAGCAGCTAAATGAGACATAAGGACTATTTTTTTATCTTTTAAATGCTCATTATAAATTTGCAAAAATTCTTCTTCTTCGAAACCAAGCCTGTTCATTCCAGTATTGATCTTAAACCAAAGATTTTTGTAAAAATTATTTTTTTTGATTAACTCAAATTGCTCTTTATTATGAATTACCAGATCGAGATTATGCTTTATTGCAATTTCTAAATCGTCTTCAGAATAGACTCCTGTCATTAAAAGTATTTTTTTATTAGACCTCTCTCTTATTCTTATTGCTTCGCCTATTCGAACTGTCCCATACCCATCTACAAAGCAATCTATATGTTTCAATAAATTTTCCATGATGTGGCCATATGCATCAGATTTTATGACTGCCATAAAATTACTTTTATTTGGTATAAGGGCTTTAAGGTATTTAATGTTCTCTTGAACTATAGATGGATCAATTACTAGCTCAGATCTAAGTGATGTCATTCAAATGAATCATAAAAACCATCATTAGAAAAATTCTCAAATCTTGTGTATTCTTTTAAGAATGTCAAATGAACCGTTCCGATTGGGCCATTCCTTTGTTTGCCTATGATGATTTCAGCTTTATTGCCTTGCTCTGAGTCCTCATTGTAAACCTCATCTCTATAGATAAACAATATTACATCAGCATCCTGCTCAATCGCACCAGAGTCTCTTAAGTCAGCCATTATTGGCCTTTTGTTTGGGCGCTGCTCAACAGCACGATTTAACTGAGAGAGTGCAATAACAGGAACATTGAGTTCTTTGGCGAGAGACTTTAAAGCTCTTGAGATCTCTGATATTTGATTAACACGATTCTCGGCAGACGTTGGAAGCTGCATCAACTGAAGATAGTCAACAACTATTAATGACAACCCTCCTTCAGATCTAGCAAGTCTTCTAGCTTTTGCTCTTAGCTCCATTGGGCTTAGCAATGAGCTATCATCAATCCATAAAGGTAAATTTTTTAACCTCTCTCCTTCTTGCAAGAGTATTTTAAGCTGATCATCGCGTAACATACCTGACCTAACATTTTGTTGGTCAAGCTTGCACATACCAGATAACATCCTGGTTGTTAGAGATTCGCCTGGCATTTCTAAACTAAAAATAAGGACAGCACCATCTGAATCATCATTAACTAAAACATTTTCTGCAATATTCATAGCAAACGATGTTTTACCCATACTTGGTCTACCGGCAACAATGATTAGGTCTCCATCTTGTATGCCTTGGAGCTTTTTATCAAGATCTTTAAACCCTGAAGAAGAGCCTATAAGTCCACCCTTTTTATTAGAAAGCTCATGCAGTCTATCCATGGTCGATGGAATAAGCTCTTTCATAGATTGCAAAGAAGAATCATTTTGGCTTGTCTCATCATTGAGCGCAAATATTAATCTTTCCGCATGATCTAATAGCGCTTCTCCATTTTGACCTTGTGGATTGTTAATGAGTTCAGTAATTTCTGAATTTGCATGCATCAATTTTCTAGAAATTGATCGTTGTCTAATTATCTCTGCATATGCTTCGAGGTTTGCAGCTGAAGGTGTGGATGTTGCTAATTCTATTAGGTAGTTTTTACCACCTACTCTATTTAAGTTATTACTATTATCAAGTTTCTCTGAAACAGTTAATGGATCTAAAGGTTTGTTTTCATTAACAAGCTCAGCCATGGATTCAAATATGATTTGATGATCCTTACCCTGGAAATCAACTTCAGTTATAACTTGTATTACGGTGTCGAACCTATGAGTTTCAAGCATTAGGCCGCCAAGAACTGCTCTTTCAGCCTCTCTAGCTTGATTGTTTTGATCTATTGGTGTCTCTGTCATAAGAATATGATTTTTACATCATATTTTAAAATAAACAACTATTCAGCTAATACTTTAACCACTACGTTTGCAGAAACCTCTGGATGAACGCTTATTGTAATATTATGATCGCCTTGTTCTTTAATGGGTCCATCAGGAAGTTGCACTTCACTTTTATCTATTTCAACACCGTTATTTGTGAAAGCCTCAGCTATTTCTCTAGTACCAACCGAGCCGTATAATGCTCCCTCTTCCGTTACCGGAACAAGTATTTCACAAGAAGAGCCTTCAATAGATTCTGATCTAGCCGTTGCTTGTGTAAGTTGATCGGCTGAAGCTGCTGCTAATTCTTCTTTTTTGGATTCTACTTCTTCGATATTCCTATCACTTGCAAATGCAGCTTTTTTTTGCGGTATTAAGAAATTTCTTGCATAGCCTGAGTTTACCTCAACTATATCTCCTATCTCGCCAAGTCTTTGAATTTTATCTAATAGTATTATTTTCATTATATTCTCTTATTGATGCATATCAGTGTAAGGCAAGAGAGCCAAAAATCTAGCTATCTTAACGGATTTAGTAACCTTTCTTTGGTTAGAAGCTGTAATTCCTGTAACCCTTGCTGGCATTATTTTTCCAGTTTCAGTTATGAACTGTTTAAGTAGGTCAGTATTTTTATAATCGAATTTTTTTGGTAGATCAAATTTACTCATTACTTTACTCCTCTATTTGTTTTTTCAGCAGAATCCTTTCTTTGAGATGTCTCATTAATATCTGATCTTTTATTTTTAGACTCAACCATCAGAACTGATTCTTCCTCAGAATGATTGCTAACAACTAAAATGATATGACGAATAATTGATTCGTTATATTTAATTTTTGTTTCTATTTCTATCAGTTTACTTGGATCACCCTCAAGATTCATTAATAAATAATGACCCTTGTTATGGTTATTGATGGAGTATGCAAGTTGACGTCTACCAATATCTTCAAGCTTAGTAACTTTGAAAGAATTTTCAGATAAAAGTTGATTGAACTCGTTTTTGAAATCTTCTACTTTAGATGATAGATTTGGATTTAATATCAGGACAGCTTCGTATTTTTTCATAATATTCCCTTTGGTTAAAGATTTAAACTTTAATTAGCTTAAACCAAGGAAGATGCATTTTAATAGAATTAATTTTTAGAATCAATACTCGCTTTTAACTATTTTTAATAGCTTAGACCATAGGGTTTGATTGCTTTCTGCAACTAAATCCGAAGTTAGCTGATTATGGCCATGCTCCACAAGTCCAATAGAGGTTGAATATATTGGATTTTGCAAAACCCTTTCCATACCAACAAAATTATTAGGCACACCAAGCCTTACGCTTGTTTGAAAGATTGATTCGGCAAGCTCAACAACTCCTTCAATTTTGGAAGTTCCGCCAGTAAATACAATGCCCGCCGGTATCTTGTCATCGAAACCATTTCTAGATATTTCAGCTTTAATTAATTCAAACAGCTCTACATAACGTGGTTCTATTATTTCTGCAAGAGATCTTCTTGAAAGTTCTCGTGGTGGCCTTCCACCAACACCTGGAACTTCTATGCTTTCGTCATCATTGGTAAATTCAGCAACAGAGCATCCGTGTTTTTGTTTTATCTCCTCTGCTTGCGGTGTAGGAGTTCTTAATGCTTGAGCAATGTCGCTTGTAACTTGATCGCCAGCAATGGGAATGACTCCTGTATGAACAATAGAGCCAGCATTGAATATAGCAATATCGGTGGTTCCACCACCAATATCAACCAAACATACACCAAGATCTTTTTCATCATCAGATAAAATAGAATATGAGCTAGCCAATTGCTCCAATACGAACCCATCTACTGATAATCCACAATTTTTGACACATTTTTCAATATTTCTTAATGCGCTATTTGAGCAAGTCACGAGATGCACTCTAGCCTCTAGTCTTACTCCAGACATTCCAAGCGGCTCTTTAATGCCGTCTTGATCATCTATTACATATTCTTGTGGTAAAACATGCAGTACTTCTTGATCTGAAGGAATTGAGACAGATGATGCAGATTCAATAACTTTTTCAATATCGAATGGTTTGACTTCTTTATCTTTAATGCCAACTATGCCCTGAGAGTTAATACTTTTTATATGACTTCCAGCCACTCCAACATATATTGATTTTATCTTATCTTCTTGTATTGATTGCGCTTGTTCAACAGCTTTTTTTATTGCATCAGTTGTAGCTTCTATATTAACAACTACTCCTTTCTTGAGACCGCTCGATGGATAAGATCCAAGTGAAATAATTTCTAGTTGGCCATTTTCATCTCTAGTGCCAACAATACAAACAACTTTTGATGTCCC
>JAQWXQ010000077.1 GCA_029254395.1 SAR86 cluster bacterium
CAAAAGCCATAAACCATGGTGTCTTAGTATATTTATGCTTATTAGAAATTTCAGTTGCCAAATATACAATCGTTAAGGCTATTAATGCCTCAACAGTTCCTTGAGGTAATGAGATCAGTCCTAGAACTGACATACCAAGAGTTAAACTATGCGCAATTGTAAATGCAGTTATGGTTTTTATTATATTTAAAAAACCACTTATACAAAAAAGCAAACCAAATATAAATAAAATATGATCTAAACCATCAAGCAAATGATTAAAACCTAAATAAAAGTAAGCTGTTGGATAGTATTTTTTGTTTTGAGGTATATTAATGGTTGGAGCTTGCACATTAACAATTCCTTCAAATGTGTTATCTATAAAGTTAATAGTAATTAACGCATCGGTAAGCACGCTAAGATTTTCTATTTTTATAGCTGAACCATTTAAGGGTTTTGAGCAATTAATCGATAATTCTTCGATCAAGTATTTGTTCTTAATATATGGATCTTTTGATGTTATGTTGCAACTAGATGGAAAAATAACTTCTGCTCTTTTACCAATATTTTTTAGCGGGTACATCCATGAAGCGTCATAGACATTAGCATTATCCAAAGACTGATCAATAATAAGATGGGCAGGATTGAATTCGTGAGAATATGTTTCTAGAGCAAGTATTCCAACAAGCAATAAAAAAAATTTATTCATTAAATTTTAAGGTCTGGATTTATTATCACAGAGTACTCAGAACCAACCTCTTTTATAAAGTCTGATATCGCGCTGTCTCTTTTCAGCTGATTTAAATCAACCATTACTTGATCGTAAATATCATCAAGATTTGGGTGAAAACCAGGGGTGTATTCAGTAATGTATAAATTATGATGTCCAAAAGAAGATTTGTATGGACCTATCCATTGATTAATAGGTGAGTTTTTTAAATATAAACTAAAGTTACTTCCAAAGTTGCTGTTTATTTCTAATGAGCTAGTTTCTGCAAAGTTTTTGCCGAGAAAAAACGGATCTGAGTTTTCATATGAACTATTAGAATTATTTAAATGGTTTTGAGCTCTTTCTTTTGAATTGCTGCTTGATGAGAAAAACTTATGAGTAAAAGTATATAAGTCAGGAACATAATATTTATCTCTATTTGCGTTATAAAAATCAGTAATTTCTTTTTGTGAAAAATCTTTTAAAATTGATTCCTGCTTTAGAAATGTAATTTTTTGGGCCAGTCTCCTCTTAATAATTTTATCTTCTCGCTCCAGACCTAAGCTCAACGCCTCTCTATAAAGAATTTCTTCTTGTACAAGATTATTTATAATTCTAGAAATTTCATCGTCTGTAGGCTCTCTACCAACCTGAGATTTCCATGCATTTACTAAGCTTACAATCTCTTGATCTGATATATAAATATTTTTATCTTCATTGGAATTTAACCCAATATCAATAAGATATATACAAATACCAATTATAAAAAAAATAAATAATTTATTTTTCAATTTAAAAAGTTGTCTTAGTTGCTATTTCTTATCGGAACAGTCCCGCCAAGTGGTACCACAACCACATCAGAGGGATCTGGTATATACCATATAGGAGATGACCAAGCTCTTTCTTGGATTGTATCGTGTAAATCCTCTCTTGGCTTGAACCCTCGTTTTATAGCATCCCATGTACTCCACCTACATGTTGGGTTTTCAAGAACTCGAACATAATAAAAAGATTTATCTGATGACTTGAACTCTGGATCTCTCCATAAAGTTTTTAATTCTGAGGACCCAACATTTTGCGATATAGAGCAATCAGTTATATTCACCCTAGCTCCATTATCTGGGCACCTATGAGTTACAGGATCAACATCCAAACCGTCTGAACAAGCAACATCATAAACTTTCTCACTTGGACGACCGCTTGTTGTATCCATCCATCCTTTAATAATTTGAACTCTTTGCAAAGATGCCCCATTTTTGTCTTTTTGAGCCCACACAATAAATTCTGGAGTTTTATCGCCATCACTAATAAGGTCACCGCCCATTGTTACGCCTTTTTCATATGACTCGCTAACTAAATTATCAGAATTTAGATCAATTGAGGAAAGATTAAAACCACCAAAGAAACGAACAGCAATCCTACTTCCTGTTGTAGCAAAAGTTTCTTTTCTTTTAAATGCTTTAAAGATTGAATCCCTGGTATTTTCTTCAGCCCAAACAACAGCAAGACCCGAAGCCCCCCATTGTGTAAACCCTGTATTTGCATAATCACCCTGTTCAAGGGTAATAGTACTTTGAGGCTGATTAAAGGCCGCCATGTACTCCTCAAGTCTCTCACGATTCTCTGGGGCTAATGGTACAGAGCCTCTATTTTCTGCATCTCCATCAAGCAAACCAACTTTTGACCAATAATTAAACTCATCAAATGCTCCAGCGCCTGTATGAGTGTCGGTTGATCCTATTAGACCAAATTTATAAGGATTACCTTGCTGAGTAAACTCTAATGTTAAACCGTTTAAATACGCCTCTCTAACATAACCACCAGAAGGCCTGCTATAAGTTGGCGGCCTGCTGCCAACTCGCACATCCATAATTTCAAAGTCAGCCCAATCATCGTCTGGAGATAGTAAGGGGTGTGTTTCAGAGGTCCCTTTTACTTGAGTAACCTCAACTAAGGGCTCATTTCTCATTCTCTTATCTGAATAACCTTGATCTATAGCGCGACCTAAAAATGACTCCATTTCAAACATCTGGCCATTTGAACCATTAGAATTATGAGGAATAGACACAGTATCAATACCCTTTTCTCTTAATGAATCCTGCCAAGTCCATAAATCCTCAGGGTTTAATGAATCAATTCTTGTCCAAGGCCTAATAGATGCCTCAGATGAGTTAAAAATCACATTTCTGTGTAAATTACCTCCCTCTATGTCTGTGGAAGTTGTAAATTCATAACCTATAAATGTTGTAAATTTTCCTGGATCATTATGCTCATTAGCCGATCTTGCAATATCTGCCCAAGCAGATTTATGAATATCATAATCAAAAGATTTTAAGGCTTGTTGGGTATTCTTAGTTAACCATGCCTTAATCATGCTTGGATGCCAATTAGGATGTGGCTCAGCAATAACAGCGCCAATAATAGAGCTAAAAAGATCAGATCTTTCACCAGCCGATTCAACTGTCAGATTGTCTTTTCTGTTTAAATCATGGAAAGGTTTTGCAAAATCTTTTTTTGATATATCAGTTGTTGTATCAGCAAAAGCTTGGATCATGCCCATGTAAAAACCATGATCTGTTACAGAATAAAAATCTAAAGGCTCTCTTAGTTTCATTTCATAACCTAATGGATGAAGTATTCCATCTCCCTTTGCGTATCTGTATGCATCATCTGGTGAAGCTGTGATACCAAAAACATAGGCATCAAATGAGTACTTTGTATGAACATGAAGATCTCCATAATATGGATTTCTATCTTTGTTTGGTTTGGGAAGATTACTGTTTGTGGTCTTTTTATCAACAGAAAAATCTACTATCTCTAATGCGCTATCATCTTGCATTAATTTAAAAATATTTAAAATTGGTCTTTTTTTATTTACATCGATATCGATTATAAGTAGCTGAGCTATATATAGAACTGGCAAAAGAAGCAAAAGATAAAGCAATTTTTTTGATTTAAAATTCATAAACACTCTCCCTATGTATATTCATTAATCTTATCATATGAAATTTATGGAAATACATTAAAAAGTTATCATTATTAGCTCTATAATTGCACAATGCGCTCGTAGCTCAGCTGGATAGAGTACTTGGCTTCGAACCAAGGGGTCGGGAGTTCGAATCTTCCCGGGCGCGCCAATTAAAAAGGGGTATAAATACCCCTTCATTTATAGTTAAAAAGATTAAAACCTATAATTTAATGTAGCTCCATAAGATGAATACGCATTAGGGTACCCAAAGAATGTCGTAAATGTTGGATCAGCAACAGCTGGGAAAGCAGAAATTAGATACTTATCATTATTGATATTTTTACCCCATATTGTTATTGATAAATTATCTTTTTCAATACCAGCTGAAAAATTTATTGTGTCTTGAGCTTTCAAACCGTTTCCTGCATTTTCTAATGTTGCTTGCCACACAGGATTTTCTAGTAATTTTGCTTCACTTGCATATAAATGACTTAGTCTTAAATATCCATCCCAATTATTGACATTCAAGTTCCATGTAATTGTTGATGAAATTGTATTTTCCGAAATATTTGATGGCATAGTTCCTGTTAAATCACCTGAACTTGAGTTTGGAAATGAGTCATATATTGGATCCATAAATAATCCACTAATTGCAAGATCAATATAATCTGTAGGAGACATAACTAAATCAAACTCATAACCTTCAGTTGATTGTGAACCAGCATTTGCAAGTATAAACCCAGTTCCAATGAATGTATTTGATTGAAATCCTTCAATCTTTTGATCAAACAAAGCAATATTTAGATATCCAGTTGGTAATTTTATTTTTGCCCCAATCTCAAAAACCTCTGATTCTTCTGGATCAGCATACCTTTTTCCAACACCTGTATTTGGTCCAACAGGAGATCCAGCCAATGCTAGAGCAGCAATTTCAGTTGCATCGGGCAATGAATCTCTAGAAATATTCCATGCAGTAGCTTTGAAACCTGTTGAAACACCACCGTAGATAGATGTCGTATCATTTAATATGTAAGCAAGCTTCAAAGTGTAGTCAACGTTATCATCATTGCTCTTTCCATCTTGTGCAGTATTAGGAAAATTTACAAATTGTGGTAAAAATTGAAGTGCTTGGAGACCTAATAAAGGATTAAAATCTGGATCAGTTGCTAAAACTGCAGCTTGTTCAGGAGGAAATCCTGCACCAATAAGCCCCAAGGTGCCTGCTCCAACAAAATCTAAGTTTGAAAAAATATCAGTATTGGTCTGATTGACTGATACGGATTTTTCATCTTCAATATAACTTGCTCCAACAATGGCACTCAATCTATTAGTAAGTTTAATATCTAACTGAGCAAATATTGATTTAGTTGTATTATTTTGTGTAGAAATTTCATTAACACCCTGACCCTCTGCAAATAATAATGTATTTGGAATGCCAAAAGCTTCTGCTACTCCAGCTAAAGCCCCTGGAGCAAGAGCATCAATATAAGCTCTCCATAATGAACCAAAATAGATAGAATTGTCATATTTCATATCTTCCTGATAATAATATGCACCCAGTAACCAGTTTATATTTTCATTATCCTCAGAAAAGATTCTGATCTCTTGAGTTACTGCATCTAAATCTTTAACAAGTTTATTAGCGTCAATTTGGTTTACTGATTCAAAATCTACATCTTGAAGTTCAAAGTTATAACTTTTTCTAGATGAAGTAATGCTTTCTATACGAACATTATCTAAATCCTTTTCTATATAAATTGAAATTCCAGAATTATCTCCATCAGATATAGGATCAAAATCAAAAAATGCCTTCTCGGTATAAGGATCATTAGCAATAATTTGTCCTCCAAATGCTGCAGTTACAGCATTTGCGGTACCATAATTGGCACTACCAACAGCACAACAAATTTCGTCATATTCATCATAATCAGCAGTTACCCTTATCGATAGATCGTCATTTGGAATAAATAAAAGTTCTGCACGTAAGCCTAATCTATCTCTATTATTTACTGAGTTTCCTGTTACAGGATTATCTGAACTTCCATCTCTTTTATTAAAATTAGCATTAAAACTATATGCTGTTGTTTCATTAATAGGACCTGTTGTATATATTTTGCCTATTTTAGAATTATATTTTCCTACACCAAATGACATCATTCCCGATTTATCAAAAGAAGGTTTTTTTGTAACAATATTTATAACGCCCGCAGATGCGTTTTTACCAAAAAGAGTGCTTTGAGGACCTCTAAGAACTTCTACTCTTTCAAGCATAGGAAGGTCAGATATTTGAGATTGTGTTTTTGATCTATATACACCGTCAACAAATAATGCAACTGATGGTTCTATACCTGGATTGTTAGATCCATTACCAAAACCTCTAATAAAAAAAGTAGCATTAGTAGAGGATTGATATTGTCTTGTGTCTAATGATGGGATGATAGATTTAAGATCCAAAGTATCTATGATAGTTGCTTTTTCTAATTCATCAGATGTAATAACAGAAACAGCTACCGGAACTTCTTGCAATGTCTTTTCCGTTTTAGTTGCAGTAACTATCACTTCCTCAACAATACTATCTTGAGCAAATGTAATTGACGTAAAAATAAGAGCAATAGATAAGTTGATATAAATACAGTTTTTCATAATTAATTCCTTAAAAAAAATAAGATTATACATACATTATTAGATAAATATTCTTAGAGATTGAACAGTATATATATGTTTTTTTAAATATATTTAAAGTTACTATATTGGTTGAATTTCTCCACCATTATCAATCCATTCACCAAATCCACCAATATTATATACATTTTGAAACCCAAGGCTTTTAAGAGTATTAGCTGCAAGGGCTGACCTGTATCCACCTGCACAGTAAAATAATATATTTGAATCATTTCTGATATTTGATGGGTTAGTTGAGGAGTCATATTCGATTTTAAACTCAATTAAACCTCGGGGTATGTGAATTGCATTTTGAATAATTCCAAAGCTAGAAACTTCGGATTCCTCACGCACATCTATTAGTACGGTATTGTCACTTTTGAGTAACTCCAATGCCTCTCCATGACTTAATCTTGGAACATTATCATTTGCCTCTAATAGTAATGAGCTTAAAGTTTTATTTACCATCAATAGTCTCCAAATTTTTATCATTAGATGTTGCAAAAAATACACCTATGAGAACCATAATACATCCAACAATAATTAAAAACGATACAAGCTCATCAAGAAAAATATTACCCCAGATAATACCAAATACAGGAAGAAAGTATGCAACAGTTGATGTTTTTACAGCACCTACTTTTTCAATGAGGCGCACATAGCCAATAAATGATAAACCGGTTGATACAACACCAAGCCAAAGAACGGACAAAATTGCATTATTTGATGGAAAAGATGTTGGAAGATTGAATAGGGAAATTGGCAAAAGCAAAATAGTTCCAAATATTAATGACCAACCAATAAGCACCATTTTATTAATATTTATACAATATTTCTGTATGAATACTCCTGAAAATGCATAGCAAAATGAACCTGCAAGACATATAGCAGCAGAATAAGGATCAATGGAACTATTAGATGGGTTTACTAAGATAATTATTCCAATAAAGCCAATTAAAAGACCTATAACTTGTTTAGATATAACTTTTTCTTTTAGCCAAAATAATGCAATGAGCATAGTCATTAGTGCTGTAGAGGAATTTAATATAGCTAGCATATTAGAATCTGAGCCTTTTGAGGCCTCAGAAAATAGGACAAAAGGTATTGCTGTATTGGTTAAGCTAAGTATTAAAATGTACTTAAAACTTTTCTTAAAAAGTCTAAGTTGTTTATTGCGTAATAATAATGGCAGGAATACTAGAGAAGCTAATGCTAATCTGAGTTGAACTAAAAATACAGCTCCAAGTTCTGGAGTTGCTATTTTTATAAACATGAAGGCACTACCCCAAATAGAGCCTAAAAAAATTAATAATGACCAATAACGTAATTCCATATGTAGAAAACCCCCAAAGATTAATTTGAGGGTTTAGAAAAAATCTAACTGAAGTTTTAGAAACCTCAATCAGTCAGAAACTTAAAAGATACCTTGTGTCAAAAGGCAGCCCCTCCGTTTCCTGGTTTAATATAAATACTAATAGGACCACCTCCATTGTTCAGGGTAAAAATAGAAATG
>JAQWXQ010000062.1 GCA_029254395.1 SAR86 cluster bacterium
AAAGCTAAACTGTATTCTTGCTTGTATTCAGGCTAAGAAAATGGGCGCTGACGAAGCATTAATGCTTGATCCTCATGGTTTTGTAAACACCACGAATTCATGCAATTTTTTCATTGTAAGAAATGGAGAGGTTTATACGAGTTCAGGTGACTATTGCATGAACGGCATTACGAGAAAGAAGGTAATACATGTATGCAAGCAAAATAATATTACTGTTCATGAAAAAAATTACTCTCTTGTTGATGTTTATTCAGCAGACGAAGCTTTTATCACAGGAACGCTTGGATCATTGCGGCATGTTATAAATATCGATGGAAGACAGATAGGTAACTCGATTGAACCAGGCCCATTAAACACCAAGCTTAAGAAGCTATATCTAGATCTTCATTAGATATGAAAAACATTATATCAATGTGGTCTGGGCCAAGAAATTTGTCTACAGCAATTATGAGAAGCTTCGCCAATAGAAGTGATGTAATCTCTGTGCTTGACGAACCTTTTTATGGCGCATACTTAAAGAAAACTAATAAAAACCATCCTATGATGGATAAAATTATTGCCACAATGGATACCTCTTATGAATCTATAGAACAAAAATGTTCAGTTGAGGAAATTTCTGGCTACAGTTACCACAAACATATGTCTCAACATATTTTTAACTATGATTCTATTGATTGGGTTGCAGATTCTATTAATTGTTTTTTATTGCGGGATCCTGATTTAGTTGTTTCTAGCTTTCTTGCAAAGTGGCCAGATGGGGAGATAGAGGACTTTGGTTTCATACAACAACATAAAATATTTAATATTATTTCTGAAAAAAATGGTGCCCCATGCCCGGTAATTGATTCATCATCCGTATTGAAGAACCCGGAAAAGGTATTAAAAAAACTTTGTTTCACACTTGATATTCCATGGGATTCAGGAATGCTCAAATGGGAAAATGGAATTAAAGATTATGATGGAATTTGGGCAAAACATTGGTATCCGTCTGTTATGACTTCAACAGGTTTTGTTTCAGAAGGTTTTAATGAACGAAAAGTACTAACAGGCAAGGCTAAGCTCCTTTCTGATAAGTTAAGACCTTACTATGATGATATGATTAAACATATTATTGAGTAAGCTATCATGACGAATGAAACTATTGTATTAATTGTCCAAATTATTGCAGCTATGGGTGTGGTAGTTTCAGTGATATATCTTGCAATTCAAATCCATCAACAAAATGAAATTACTAAAGCACAATTTGGACATTCGCTTACTCAGAGGCAGTACGATAGATATTTTGCTTCATCTAAGGATCGGGAGTTCAGCTCGTTTTTGTCCAAGGATTGGTCTGGTGATTTAAGTGATGAGGATAGGGTTCGAGTTACGATGTTTTTGATTACAACCTTGGTTGATATTTTTGATGTTTATGAAAAAGTTCAGAATAATTTTGTACATAATAAGCATCTTGAAACTAGAATGAATGCCTTGAAGCTCGGAACATTCAAAACACCACTAGCAAGAACTGTTTGGGATTTTTGGAAAATTACTAGAGATCAATCATTTATAGATTGGTTTGAGGATGAAATCTATGGAGAAAGAAGCCAGCTGGACTATACAAAATCTGAAACAGACTATACTGGTTTTTCAAAAAGCATAAGGTAAATTAGCTGCCTAACTGTGCAAATATAACGTTTTACTCATTCAGTTTGCTTGGCTAAACTAGACAATTAAATCAAGAAAATATTATGAATAAATTTTTAGAACATACAGGTGTAAAATATCCAATCATTCAGGCTCCAATGGGTTGGATTGCTAGAAGCAGACTTGCTTCTGCAGTCTCAAATGCTGGAGGTCTTGGAATTATAGAAACATCCTCTGGTGAGGTTGAAAATTGCAAGAAAGAGATAGCAATGATGTCTTCTCTAACTGATAAGCCTTTTGGTGTAAATTTACCATTATTATTCTTAAAAGATGATTCTATGGTTAACTTTTGTGTAAAACATGGGGTTAAATTCGTAACTACATCTGCTGGAGATCCTACTAAATACGTTAATGTGCTTAAAGATGCTGGTATAGTTGTTTACCACGCTGTTCCTAGCCTTGAGGGAGCCCTTAAGGCATATAAAGCTGGAGTAGATGGCCTTATTGTAGAAGGTACTGAAGGAGGGGGTTTTAAAAGTCCTATTGAAGTTGGTCTTACTGTGCTAATTCAAGCAATAAAAAAAGAAATTGACTTACCCTTAATTGCTGCTGGAGGGATTGTGGATGGTATTGGCATGGCTTCTGCTATTGCTGCTGGTGCTGATGGTATTCAAATGGGTACTCGCTTTGTGTCAAGCTTAGAATCTCCAGTTCATACAAATTTTAAAGATTCTATTATCAACGCACCAATAGATGGCACTTTAATTCTTAATAAAAAATCTAAGCCTGTTGTTAGAGCTCTAAAAACAGATCTTACAAAAAAAATTGATGAAGAGGGTGTTATGGATATGTCAGCATTAATGAATATAAAGAGCTTATATTTTGATGGAGACATGAATGCTGCGCCAGCATTATCTGGTCAATCTGTTGGCCTTATCAAAGAAGTTAAACCCGTTCAAGATATTATTGAGAGCACTATTGGTGAATATAATGAGGTTTGTAAAAGGCTTAGTAATAGTAAGTTTTGATTTATATTAGTTTAGCGTTCTTATTATTAATTGCTGTTGTTATAAATAATGCTGCACTTGCAGTTTTGTTGGGGATTTTTTTCTCACTAGTTTATAAACCAAATACATCTTTTATATCTAGAAAAATTTCTACAATACCTTTGCAGATTGGAATTGTTTTCCTTGGATTTACAATAAGTGCCAACTATGTTTTGGACATTGGGACAAAGTACTTTTTATGGATAACGCTATTTGTTTTATTGTCTTTTTTTGGCGGCCTTTTTTTATCTAGACTATTTAATCTTAATAAAAATTTATCAATTTTACTCTCTGCAGGTGCAGCAATATGTGGAGGAACTGCTATAGCTGCTATAGCTCCTATCATTAAAGCAAAGCCAGAAGAGTTAATCTTAAGTTTAACTATTATTTTTATATTTAATACTATTGCTCTGTTAACTTTTCCCTTTATTGGTTCAGCCCTAGGAATGAGTAGTATTGAATTTGGTTCGTTTGCAGCTCTGGCAGTTCACGATACATCATCTGTTGTAGGAACTGCTTTAGAGTACAGCTCTGAATCTGTAGAGGTTGCCGCAACTTTAAAGCTTGGAAGAACTCTTTGGTTAATTCCTTTAATACTTTTGCTAAATTACAAGAATAAAACTAATTCAAGGAATGCTTATCCAAAATTTATATTATTTTTTATAATCGCAATTATCGCTAACACCTTCCTTAAATTTAGCTATGAAACGATATTAAGTTTAAGATTGATAAGCCAAACCTTTTTAATGGTTGGATTATTTTGCATAGGTACTCAATCTGCATCAATTAACATAAACATGCTTACACTAAAGCCAATAAGCTTCAGTCTTACTCTATGGGTACTAGCAATACCTTCAGCCTATTTTATCGTAACTGTTATTTAAGTTATTTTTGCTCGCTTAAGTTAATTATAAAACTAAACTCTTCAGCTATTTCATTGAATTGGTTTATTTGACCACTCATTCCTCCATGGCCTCCTATTAAATTCATATCCATTAATATCGGATTATTTGACAAATTAAAGTCTCTAATTTTTGCAATATATTTAGCTGGTTCAAAATATTGTACTTGAGAGTCGTATAAACTTGATGTAATGAAGATAGCGGGGTAGTTCTTAGAATCAATATTGTCATATGGTGAATACTTTTTCATATATTCGTATTCTTCTTTAACAGCAGGATTACCCCATTCACCATACTCAAACGTAGTTAACGGGATTGATTCATCAGACATTGTTGTCAAGACATCTACAAAAGGTACTCCAGATAGTATGCCTTTATAAAGTTCAGGCTCTAAATTGATAATAGCACCCATAAGCAATCCGCCAGCGCTACCACCTCTTGCAAAAACATTTGTGGGATCTCCTATACCTTTATTTAAAACTGCTTTTACAGAGTCATTAAAATCATAAAAGGTATTCATTTTATTTAGCATTCTTCCATCTTCATACCAGCTTTTACCCATTTCACCTCCACCTCTGATATTTATGATTGAAAAAATAAA
>JAQWXQ010000097.1 GCA_029254395.1 SAR86 cluster bacterium
TTTGCAATTGCATTAGAAGTTCTTGGAACAATGCTATTGCCTGCATCACAAAATTTCACAAAACCACTTCCAACTTCAATCTTGTTAGTATCTTATGGTGCTTCTTTTTATTTTTTGGCATTAGTATCTCAAAAACTGCCACTTGCAATCATTTATGCATCATGGGCAGGACTGGGTGTTTTCTCAGTAGCAATGTTAAGTTACTTCTTTTATAAACAAACACTTAACTGGCAGACTATTATTGGATTGGTTTTGATTATCATCGGAGTAATTATAGTAAATTTATATAAAATAAAAATATGAAGAAGTTTAATACAAAAGAGTTGGAGTCAAATCACTGTTTAAAACTAATCAGTGATGGCGGGATAGTTTTGAATGTCGAATAAATAATGAAAAGTAGTTTTGATATTTTTTGCTTTATGAAAAATAGACTTTACATTTTTATGATGTTTAGCATTGCTTTGACTTCTCAAATCTATGCAAATGAATTTAAAGTTGGGTTTGCTGAACTTCCAATTACACCCGACCTAATTGATGAATGGGAAGATATAAATAACAACGCTCAATTTGATCCAGATATTGATAAGTGGATTGATGTAAACGGTAACAACCAATTCGATGCTGTGTGGATGGCAGGCTTTCAAAATAAACGGGCTGCTCAAAGAGTTAAAGATGATCTCATGGTAACAACCGCAGTGATTGACGATGGCCATACTCGGATAGGAATCATTAGTGCTGACACTATTGGTTTAATGAGAAAATTTGTACTTAGTGTTCGTGAGGATGTTCCCTCAGAGTGGGGTCTAGATTACATCATGGTGCATTCAACACACAACCATGAGGGCCCAGACACTCAAGGTCTTTGGGGTCCAAGCTTTTTAAAAAGCGGCGTTGATGATGCTTACATGGAGCAGCTTAAAAGAGATTTCATAAGCACATTAAAAATGGCTATAGATAATCTGGAGCCCGCAGAAATGAGTTTGGCTTTAATTCCGACTAATCCCCTCACGCCCATTAAAGACAAACGAAAACCCATCGTGATAGACGACGATATAAGAGCAATTTTGTTTAATCGCCCTGATGGTTCAATTATAGGCTCGTTAGTTAACTTTGGAATTCATGTCGAACTTGCATGGGATAAAAATCTAGAATTAACTGCTGATGTTGCAGGCTACTTAAGAAGAGGAATAAGCGAGGGCATTTATTATAATGATCAGCTTATTAGAGATGGACTGGGTGGAACCACGTTATGGCTTACAGGGAACATTGGAGGCTTGATGACATCAGGACCAACCGATCCAATTTATGATCCTGTTTTAAAAAAAATGCTCACCAAGCCAAGTCATGCTAAGGCGCGTGCATATGGATATGGTCTAGCAAACAGTGTCATAGAGGCTTTTCATACAGGTGATTTTAAACAGTCTCCAAAGCCATCCATAACCGTCCACTCTACAGAAATAGAATTAGGCATAGAAAATTTTATGCTCTCATTAGGCAGTTTGTTGGGCGTCATTGATACTGATCCTAAATTTAGTTTGATGCCACCATTTATACGTTATCTCAGTGAAGTGGCATTTATACAATTGGGAGACGCAACTATAACCGGCGTTCCTGGAGAGCTTTATCCAGAAATTGCTGTTGGAGGCATAGAAAATCCTATAGGCGCTGATTACCTCATAGCTCCTCAGGAGGTTCCGCATTTACGAAGTCAATTTCCAGACAAACTTAATTTGATGGTGAATTTAGCAAATGATTCTATTGGTTACATCATTCCAAAAAGCGAATGGGATAAAGATGCTCCTTGGATCTACGGAGAGAATGAAGAAACTTATGGCGAGGCGGTATCTTTGGGCCCAAATACTGCGCTTATAGTTCATGAAAACCTTATCAAGCTAATAGAAGAATCAAAAATAAAAAAAGAAGAGAAATAAAATATTTTTTTTATGGCAAAATAAAGTAATGCAAAATTGGTTCTTAATTTCAGGCGCAATTCTTTCTTTTATTGGCGTGATACTTCATGGTTTTATTGGCGGTAAAATGTATGGAACAAATATAAATAAAAGCGACTTAGAGCCTTTAGGAAAAACTTTAAGCATGTTTTCGTGGCAATTTCATACCATTTTCCTCTTTGTAACCTCTTGCACTTTAATTTACATCGCAAACAATCCTGAATTTGCCATCGCCGCTTATCCAATAATTTGTATGAATGTATTGGGAGCAATTTATTTCTTTATCCTTGGCATTGGAAATAAAGAATTTTTAAAGATGCCCGGAGCTATTTTAATGGGATCAATAGCATTGCTGGCATGGCTTGGAATATAAAACTGAAAAAAAATCATTAATGGCCCCCTTATAAATAATTATTTTTTATTGAATTATTAATTAGTTTGCATGCCTAACAAGTTAAAACAACACTAAAAATTTTTCTTATTTATCCATATTAGATGGAGCCATGAATAGAATATATCTAATGTTTGATTGACCGCAACCTTCTTAATCTATAACCTGCAATCATCTTTACCCATACCAACTAAATTTAAAAATGTTATTCAAAGAACTAGGCCTATCTGA
>JAQWXQ010000103.1 GCA_029254395.1 SAR86 cluster bacterium
GTAAAACTTGGTTTCATGGGCTTTTTTGTAATTGCTGCTGTTCAAGCTCTTAAGAAGTTTCCTCTTGTGAACGCTTCAATTGATGGTAATGATATTGTCTATCATGGATTTCAAGATATTGGCGTAGCCGTATCAACAGAAAGAGGTCTTGTCGTACCTGTGATTAAAGATGCGGATATGCAGTCTTTGCCAGAAATAGAAAAATCTATTCTCAATTACTCACTCAAAGCTAGAGATGGTAAATTATCCATGGAAGAAATGCAGGGCGGGACCTTTACAATATCTAATGGCGGTATTTTTGGCTCGTTGCTATCAACACCTATCCTAAACGCTCCACAAACAGCCATTCTTGGCATGCACTCTATTCAAGATAGGCCAGTTGCTATTAATGGAAATGTAGAAATTAGACCTATGATGTATCTAGCAATGAGTTATGATCACAGGCTTTTAGATGGAAAAGAAGCCGTTTCTTTCTTGGTATCAATTAAGGAACAGCTAGAGTCACCAGAGCGTTTATTACTAAATTTATAAAAGGAAAATTATGTACGATGTAGTTGTTATAGGTTCGGGTCCAGCTGGTTATGTTTCAGCAATTAGGGCGTCTCAGTTAGGTTTGAAAACTGCCTGCATTGAGAAAGAATTAAACCACCAAGAAAAGCCACTTCTAGGAGGAACTTGTTTGAACGTTGGCTGTATACCCTCTAAGGCTTTATTGGATTCATCGCATAGATACCATGATGCAAAAGAAAATTTAAAATCCCATGGAATTGGGATTTCTCAAGTTGATTTAGACATTGCTGAAATGATGGATAGAAAAAACAGTATCGTTAAAAAACTAACCGATGGCATCTCAGGTCTTTTTGTTGCAAATAAAGTTAAATCAATATCGGGTGAAGGTAAGGTTATTTCAGAAGGAAAGGTTGAGGTTACTCACCCTGACAAATCTACAGAAGTAATAGAAGCTAAACATATTATTATCGCAACTGGTTCATCTCCTATCGAAATAGGGTCAGCTAAATTTGATCAAGGTGATATTGTCGACAGCACTGGCGCTCTTGAATTAACTGAAGTGCCAAAAACACTAGGCGTAATTGGAGCTGGGGTAATTGGTTTAGAGCTTGGCAGCGTATGGGCAAGGCTTGGTTCAAAAGTCACAGTAATTGAGGCTATGGATGATTTCTTACCAATGGCGGATAAGGATATTTCCAAAGAAACATTTAAGGAATTTATTAACCAAGGTCTAGATATAAAACTTGGCTGTAAGCTAGTTGCATCAGAAAAAATAAAAGGCGGCATAAAAATTACTTATGAAAACAAAGAAGGCTCAGTTGATATGGAGTTTGACAAATTAGTAGTTGCCGTGGGGAGACGTCCTAATAGCGGAAATATTTTTAGTGAAAATTTAGCTATCACTCTTGATTCTAGGGGCTTCATAAATGTTGATGATCATTGCCAAACTGAATTAAATAATGTTTGGGCAATTGGTGATGTTGTAAGAGGTCCTATGCTTGCTCATAAAGGAAGCGAAGAAGGTATAGTTGTTGCAGAAAGAATTGCTGGAAAGCATGCTGAAATGAACTATAACTTAGTTCCATCGGTTATCTATACACACCCTGAAATTGCATGGGTCGGTAAAAATGAAAAAGAGCTCACTGAAGAGGGCGTCGATTACAAAGTTGGTAAGTTTCCATTTGCTGCTAGCGGAAGAGCACTTGCTGTTGATCAATCCATAGGATTTGTTAAGTTAATCTCAGATACTAAGACTGACACTATTTTGGGTGTCCATGTATTTGGGCCTTCAGCAGCAGAGATAGTTCAACAGGCTTTAATTTCGATGGAGTTTGGCGCAAGCTCAGAGGATCTAGGATTGACCATATTTAGTCACCCCACAGTCTCTGAAGCACTTCATGAAGCAGCGTTATCAGTTAATAATCAGGCAATACATATTGGGAATAGAAAAAGATGAATTTACATGAATATCAAGGAAAGGAATTATTTGGGAAGTACAACCTTCCAGTTTCTAAAGGTATCGTAATTGACGATCCAGAAAATGCTCTCAAAGCATGTAGAGATATTGGAGGCTCAAAATGGGTCGTAAAAGCGCAGGTTCATGCAGGTGGGCGAGGAAAATCTGGCGGCGTCGTGCTAGTTGAGAATCCTGATGACGCAAGAGAATTCGCAAAAAAATGGCTTGGCAAAAGACTTGTCACATATCAAACAGATTCGAATGGACAGCTGGTAAATTCAATACTAATTGAAGAATGTACTGACATAGCAAGTGAGTTGTATTTGAGCGCAGTCATTGACAGAGCATCAAAAAAAATAGTCTTTATAGGATCAAGCGAAGGTGGAGTGAATATTGAAGAGGTTGCTAAAAACACTCCTGATAAAATTATTTACGAAAGCATTGATCCACTCACTGGAGCTCAACCTTTTCAAGCAAGAAAAATAGCAAAAGTATTAGGCCTTGACTCTCAACAAACGAAACAATTCACACCTATGTTGCTTAATTTAATGAAATTATTTGTTGAAAAAGATTTGGCTCTCTTGGAGATTAATCCGTTGGTTATTACCAGTGGTGGAAAATTACATTGTTTGGACGCAAAAATTAATATAGATTCAAATGCAATTTACAGACAGCCTGAAATTGAAGAAATGCATGACTCTTCTCAAGAAGACCCAAGGGAGTCAGAAGCTGCAAAAAATGATTTGAGCTATGTCTCTCTAGATGGAAATATTGGATGCATGGTAAATGGTGCCGGTCTTGCCATGGGAACAATGGACACCATAAAATTCTATGGTGGTAATCCAGCAAATTTTTTAGATGTTGGTGGTACTGCGACGCAAGAAAGAGTTGCTAAAGCATTCAAATTAATATTAGCAGATCCAGAAGTTAAAGTAGTTTTAGTTAATATTTTCGGGGGTATTGTTAGATGCGATTTAATAGCTGAAGGTATTCTTGCGGCTATTGAAGAGGTAGGTGTTGAAATACCTGTGGTTGTTAGGCTTGAGGGTAATAATGCAGAAATTGGCTCTCAAATTTTGTTGGAGTCAGGTGTAAAAATTGAAAGTAAAAATGATTTAGCTGAAGCGGCTAAAAAAGCAGTGGAGCTATCAAAATGAGTATATTAATAAATAATGATACAAGAGTCTTAGTTCAAGGTTTTACAGGATCCCAGGCCACACTTCACTCTGAGCAAGCTATCGAATATGGCACTAATATTGTAGGAGGAGTAACTCCTGGTAAAGGTGGACAAATTCACTTAGACAGGCCTGTGTTTGATACAGTTAAAGAAGCTGTAGAAAAAGTTAATCCAAATGCGGCACTAATATTTGTCCCAGCACCATTTTGCAAGGATTCAATTTTAGAAGCTGCTGAATCTGGTATCAAGCTAATAATATGTATTACCGAGGGAGTGCCAACTCTTGATATGTTGGTGGTGAAAAAGAGAGTTGACGAGTTAGGCATAACTTTAATCGGTCCAAATTGTCCAGGTATAATAACTCCTGGAAAAGGTAAAATGGGTATTATGCCTGCAAGTATCCATATGCCTGGATCAATTGGTATTATTTCACGCTCAGGTACTTTGACATATGAAGCTGTAAAGCAAACTACCGATTTAGGTCTAGGTCAGAGCTCTTGTGTTGGTATTGGAGGTGACCCTATACCAGGATCATCCTTCATTGATATTTTAAAAATGTTTGAAGATGACTCACAAACTGAGGCAATAGTTATGGTTGGTGAAATAGGAGGTTCTGCTGAAGAGGAGGCCGGTGAATACATCAAGAACAATGTAACTAAACCAGTAATTTCATATATTGCAGGACAAACAGCACCTGCTGGAAAGAGAATGGGACATGCTGGTGCTATTATTGCTGGTGGCAAGGGTACAGCATCAGATAAAATTAAGTCTCTTAAAGATAGCGGCGTTCATATTGCTGAAAACTTAGTTGATATTGGTTCTAAAGTTGCTGAGGTTCTTGGTCGATAAAATTATCAAATAACTTTTTCTTTATTATCCACTTTAGTCTTAGTATTGATAAGAATGAAAATATCGTTAATCCAATAATCATACCAATCCACATTCCAGCTGCACCAAGCGGGCTATCAAATCCATGCATAGTTAAAAAATATCCGGCGGGAATAGCAAACACCCAGTAAGATATAAATAGAAGTATCATTGGTGCAAATGTATCTTTATAGCCTCTTAAGCTTCCAACTGCTGCCATTTGGATGCCATCGGGAAGCTGGAATATAGCTGCAAAAATAAGCAAACTAGTTGCAATTTTTATTGCATCTAAATCACTGCTGTAGAGATAAACAATATGATCCCTAACTATCAATATAGTTAAACAAGTTAATAAAGAACCAATTACACATAAATAAATAGTCGAGTATGAGGCAATTCTAGCTTGAAAATAATTGTTTTCTCCCACTAAATTACCCACTCTTGTCGCTGCAGCAAGGCCAATCGATAATGGCAGCATAAAAAATAAACTAGCAATATTTAATGCTATGTAATGCCCTGCAACAATTGTTTCACCAAGAACTCCCAAAATAAGCGCAGCTCCCGAAAACATACTTAATTCAATAAAAATTCCAAATCCAATTGGAGTACCCAGCTTAAAGATTTCTTTGGTTGTTTTTGCTGAGGGTGGGGTGAACTTAGAAAATGGTTCAGTTGAGCTATAATTTTTAGATAAGAATATGTAGATTATTAAAGTTAGCATCATAAGAAAAGACACTAAAGTGGTAGCAATTCCGCATCCAACTCCTCCAAGTTTTGGAACACCAAAATATCCGTATACAAAAATTATATCAAGAGGAATATTTAACAACATACCAAAAAAAGCTATGTAAAATACTGGCCTTGTAAGCGCCATTCCTTCGCTATAACATCTAAGGGTGGTAAATATTGTCATAAAAATGATACCTAAAGAAAGAGCCTTCAAATATGAGCTTGATATAGAGGTAATAGAGGTGTCTATGGGGAGATAAAATAAAAAGTTGCCCATGAAAAACAAAATAATGCATACAGCAAACCCAAGAGCAAGAGCAATCCACAAGACTTCTCTTAACTTAGTTCCAATATCGTTAAATTTCTTCGCTCCGTATAGCTGCGCAACTATTGGTGTTACTGCAAAAATCACACCAGCTATCAAAAACCATATCGTATTGAAAATTGCTGAACCAACACCCAGGCCTGCTAAATCTGCCGAACTAGCTCTTCCAGCAACAATAGTATCTGTTGTACCCATTAGCATATAAGATAGTTGAGAACCAAGTATAGGAACCCCAATTTGTATAAGCTTTTTAAATTCGTAAATATGCGATTTGAACAATTTATTAAATAAATAATTTTTTTGCTACTTTATCATATTAAAATGAATTTTTTGTGGAGATTATTATTAGAAAAGATAACAGACCTTATTGGCTTAAGAAACTTTCAAATAGACTTATAAATATCTATGTTGACCAATTCCTGAAGCCGCAATTTCTTCGATTGGGAAGAGGCGGTGCTTTCTTTAAACCAAGGTTTATTAAATTATTTGGAACAAATATTTCTATTGATGATTATCCGACCTTAATTGGGGCGCCTGATGCTTTTATGCAATTTACTGCATGGAATGTTGGGGGCTGGCATGGCTCGATTGAGATTGGCAAGTATTGCCTCATCACTCCTGGAGTGAGGATTATGGCAGCGGAAAAAATATTAATAGGTGACTCCTGCATGATTGCTCATGGAGCTTATATTTCAGATGCCGACTGGCATGGAATATATGACAGAGCTGAACCAGTTGGCAAAACTAAACCTGTAATTCTTGAAGATAATGTATGGATTGGAGATAGTGCAATCATTTGCAAAGGAGTAAGGATTGGAAAAAACAGTATTATAGGAGCAGGCTCAGTAGTTACAAAAGATGTGCCGCCAAACACCATATATGCTGGCAATCCTGCAAAATTTGTTAAAGCTATAGATAAAAACAATTTTAATACCAGGGCTGATTTCTTCAACGATCCAAAAAAATTAGCAATGGATTTTGATGCTCTAGATAAGCATACTCTCAATAAAAATACATTTTTTGGATGGCTAAAATCTCTAACTTTCCCAAGTAGTAAAAATTAGAATGAAGATTATCGCTGATATGTCTGTGCGAGATATCGATAAGCTATTTGGTATGTTGGATGGATTTGATGATTTCTCTATAAGTTATTTAGAAACAAACAACATAAAACATGAGTCTATTTATGATGCAGATATTCTTCTTGTGCGGTCGCAAACTTTAATAAATGAGAAGCTTCTATTATCTTCGAACATCAAATGGATTGGTTCAGCAACAGCAGGTATAGATCATATAGATACAAGGTTTTTAGAAAGTAAAAATATTAATTGGTTTAATGCACAAGGCTGTAATGCTTATTCAGTATGTAATTATGTTTTAAGTTCTTTGTATGAGCTTAAAAAGGATAAAATATATAAAGATACAGACATTCTAGGAATTGTTGGATATGGCAATATTGGAAAAAGACTAAAATCTATTCTAGATAATCTAAATATTAAAAACATTGCTTATGACCCTTTTGTAAAGAGTAAGAGACTCTCGACGATTGACGAGCTTTTAGAGGCTGAAATTATCAGTGTTCACACTCCTTTAACTTTTGATACAAAATACCCAACGTACACGATGATAAATGAAAGTTTTTTTAATAAATCTAAGTGTCATTCTATTATAAATACATCTAGAGGCGGCATAGTCTCTGAATCTTCAGTTATTGATAGAAAGCTTAACTATATTGCTGATGTTTGGGAAGACGAGCCTTCTGCAAACAATGATTTGGTGAGCTATTGCTATATCGCAACCCCCCATATTGCAGGCCATAGTTTTGAAGGAAAAGTTAATGGAACTATTGATATTCTAAGAGCTTTAATGAGCTTTCTAAATTTTGATGAAAGTACAGTTAATAAAAATCTAAAGATCATTGAAGATTTTTACCCCCCCCAAAAAAATTACTATGGAGATCTTAAGGACTTTAATAATAATTATGATATCTCCCAAGAATCAAAAAACTTTAAAGACCTCTTTAAAAAACTCCCTCAAAACAACTTTAATAAACTTAGAGATCGTCATGCCAAAAGGCATGATTTATCTGTCTATAATATATAACTATATTCAATATATAGATAAATTGATTTGTAAACTATTTACTAGTAAATTCTGTTAGTATTTAGTAAAACAGTAAATATATATATTTATTTAATATATTTTTTTTGTTATTGGAAGCCCAATATATT
>JAQWXQ010000123.1 GCA_029254395.1 SAR86 cluster bacterium
CCTGATAAAGCAAATTTTCTTTGTGGAGCTGACAGGCCTGGGCACTTTGATGGTGTTTTGACTATTGTAAATAAACTCTTTGATCTAATGAGACCTACTGATGCAGTATTTGGTCTTAAAGACTACCAACAGTATTTGTTAATAAAAGACTATGTTAATTCTTGCAAGCTCCCTATAAATGTTGTGGGCTCACAGACTGTTAGGGATAAAAATGGGTTAGCGATGTCTTCAAGGAATAATTTACTCACAAACGACGAGTTAGTTAAAGCATCTGAAATCTATAAATCACTTTTAGTTATAAAAAATAACACAAATAATTTATCCAAACGTTTTTTGAACGAAGTGTCCAGAAACTTAAACAAAGAGGGCTTTGAAGTAGATTATCTTAAAGTAATAAATTCAATTACGTTGCAAGAATGCTTGAGTAAAGATTACGAAGAAGGGCATCAAGTAGTTGCTATTGCTGCAAAATTAGGTTCAGTAAGGCTAATTGACAACATGTTTATTTAATATCAAAAGCTTTAATAATTTTCCTCAATTATTTATACTTCAGGGCATATGAATAGAACATTACTGAAATCCAAATTACATCGCATAAATGTAACTCAAGTTGAGTTAGATTATGAGGGTTCATGTGCTGTTGATAAAAATTTTTTAGATGCTGCTAATATGCAGGAATATGAAAAAGTTGACGTTTATAACGTTACCAATGGAGAGCGTTTTTCTACTTATCTTATTCTAGCAGAACCAGGCTCTAAGACTCTTTCAGTGAATGGCGCTGCAGCACATAAAGTGTCAGTTGGTGACGTTGTCATAATTTGTACATATGGAAGCTTCGATGAAGCAGAGTCGAAAGCACACAAACCTACGCTTATATATTTTGATAATAGCAATACTATAACTGGTATAAAAAACTCTATCCCTGAACAAAAACTTCACTCTATTTAGATTTTTAAAATTATTAAGATTGACCTTCAAGGCTCTCTTCTATACCCTTCAATCATAATTTCACAAAGGATTTAATGAATTTTAAAGATCTGAATCTATCAGACCCAATAACACGATCTCTTAGAGATGAAGGTTACGAAAAACCAACCCCAATTCAGGCAGAAGTTATACCTGCTATTCTGAATAAGAGTGATGTTATGGCGGCTGCGCAAACTGGTACTGGTAAGACCGCGGCATTTGTATTGCCAATATTAAGCTTGTTATCGAATCCTAAAAATAACTATAAAGGTCATCAGTTAAGGGCGTTAATACTAACTCCCACAAGAGAGCTTGCTGCTCAAGTTAGAGAGAGTGTAAATACTTATAGCAAATATCTACCTATCCGGTCTACGGCTGTCTACGGAGGCGCAAGAATACATAATCAACGCCTTAAATTAAGAAAGGGTGTGGATGTTCTTGTTGCGACCCCAGGAAGGTTATTAGACTTACATAGTCAAAAGGCAGTAAATTTTAAAAATATAGAATTATTTGTATTGGATGAAGCCGATCAAATGTTAGACATGGGCTTTATTCATGATATAAAAAAAATTGCCAATTTATTACCTGATAGACGTCAGAATCTTATGTTTACTGCTACCTTCTCCAATCCTTTTAGAAAGCTTGCAAAAGAAATGGCAGATAAGGCTATAGAGATTTCTGTAACCACTGATGGAGAAACTGGTGAGAATATAGAACACTACTGCCATCCAGTAGACAAGTCTAGAAAAGCTGAACTG
>JAQWXQ010000134.1 GCA_029254395.1 SAR86 cluster bacterium
GCTAACAAACCAATAATAATTACAAGTCTGTAGCCGGTTAAAAAGTTTCTAAGTGAGTCCATCATAATATTGTCATTATAAAATAAAAAAAGGGTGCGGATGCACCCTTTTTTAAAAGATTAGTAAGTTTATCCGTTCTTAACCTTATCTTTAAGACCTTTTCCAGCCTTAAATCCAGGTACTTTAGAAGCAGCGATATGCATTGACTCACCAGTTTGAGGGTTTCTACCTTCTCTAGCAGCTCTATGTCTTACTGAAAAAGTACCGAAACCAACTAGTGATACTGAATCACCGTCACCTAAAGCATCACCGATGCCACCTAATACTGAATCAACTGCTCTAGCAGCTGAAGCTTTTGAAAGATCCGCCCCTGATGCAACTGCATCTACTAAGTCTGATTTATTCATACTAAACACTCCTCATGTAAATTGTTTTGATAAATACCCTTCTATGAAAAGCCTTTTGCACCTAAAAGTCAAGCAAATAAAGGCTTTTTAGTGAGTTTGTTTATCTTGATCTTTAGCACCAACTTTGTTAGTTGTCTTAGATTTTTTTGATTTGGTGATTTTCTTGATAGGAACTGGCTCAGATTCAAGTGCCATTGAGACGATCTCATCAATCCATTCGACTGGTATTATATTCAAAGAGTCTTTAATTTGCTCAGGTATATCCTGAAGATCTGCCTCATTATCTTTTGGAATAATGACATTTGCTATGCCGCCTCTTTTGGCTGCTAAAAGTTTCTCTTTTAGTCCACCAATTTTTAGTATTTGACCTCTTAGTGTAATTTCACCTGTCATAGCCGTATCAGCTCTAACAGGAATGCCTGTTAGGACTGAGATTAGAGCTATAGCCATAGCCCCTCCAGCACTTGGGCCATCCTTGGGAGTAGCACCTTCGGGCACATGTATATGAATATCAAAATTTTCATAAAAATCAGATTGGATACCCAGAGATTCTGCCCTAGACCTAACAACCGTGAGGGCGGCCTGAATAGATTCCTGCATAACGTCACCTAAAGATCCAGTTTTAATAATCCTACCCTTGCCATCTACATAGGATGATTCAATTGTTAAAAGCTCTCCACCAACCTGGGTCCAAGCAAGACCAGTTACCTGTCCAACAGAATTATCTTTTTCTGCAACACCGAATTTAAATTTTCTAACACCTGAATATTTCTCTAATTTAGTATTAGAAATTAATGAGGGCTTAGAGTTATCTTTCTTGCTTAATAATCTATCTTTTACTACTTTTCTTAAAATTTTAGCTATTTGTCTTTCAAGACCTCTAACACCTGCTTCTCGTGTGTAGTATCTGATTAAAGAAAGCAGAACCTCTTTTTTAAATTTAAGCTCATTATCTTTCAAACCATTTCTTTCAATTTGTTTAGGGAGGAGGTATTTCTCTGCAATATTAAGTTTTTCATCTTCTATATAACCAGGGATGGTTATTATTTCCATCCTGTCTAACAAAGGAGTAGGTATATTTAAACTATTTGCTGTACAAACAAACATAACTTCTGATAAATCATAATCCACTTCTAAGTAGTGATCGCTAAATGACGTATTTTGCTCAGGATCAAGAACTTCTAGCAGAGCAGATGCTGGATCACCTCTATGGTCCATGCCAATTTTATCAATTTCATCCAGTAAGAATAAAGGGTTTTTTACCCCGACCTTTGAGAGCTTTTGTATAATTTTTCCAGGCATAGATCCTATATAGGTTCTTCGATGGCCTCTAATCTCTGATTCATCACGAACACCGCCAAGAGACATGCGAACATACTCTCTACCTGTTGCCCTAGCAATAGATTCGCCAAGTGATGTTTTACCAACCCCTGGAGGGCCAACTAAACATAAAACAGGTGCTTTCATAGTTTTAACTCTTTTTTGAACTGCTAAATATTCAATTATTCTCTCCTTAACCTCATCGAGACCATAATGATCCTCTTCAAGAATAGATAGAGACTTTTCAATATCATTTTTAATAGATGACTTTTTCTTCCAAGGCACCTCCACCAGACAATCCAGATAAGACCTTACAACTGAAGCTTCAGCTGAAGACGGGGCCATATGTTTGAACTTAGCTAGTTCACTTTTAGCCTTCTTAAGAGCTTCTTTAGGCATTCCTACAGAACTAATTTTTTTCTCAAGCTCTTCAATTTCATCTCCCTCTTCACCTATCTCACCTAGCTCTTTTTGAGCTGCTTTGATTTGCTCATTTAGATAGTACTCCCTTTGGGATTTCTCCATTTGTTTTTTAACTCTTTCACGTATTTTTTTTTCAACATCAACAACGTCTAGTTGTGATTCAATAAATGTAAGAATCTTTTCAGCCCTATTCTTAAGATCAGCCGTCTCAAGAATATGTTGTTTTTTCTTAGTTTCAATTGGCAGATGCCCTGTGATGGTATCAATTAATTTAGAAAGATCATCCAAAGAATCTACAGTTGAAACAATTTCTGGAGGTATCCTTTTTGTTACATTTATATAGTCTTCGAATTTTGCTTTAATAAATCTTACAAGATTCGATGCGTCAGCCTCTTGCAGATTGCCATCATCAATTTCTTTCACTGTAACTGAAAGATAATTCTCTTTTTCAGAAAGCTTCTCAATCTCACATCTTTTGTAGCCTTCAACAAGAACTTTCATGGTTCCATCTGGTAGCTTAATGAGTTGGAGTAAGTTGCTTATGGTTGCATTTTTATATATGTCATCGAATCCAGGATCATCAATTGACTGATCAATCTGGCTAACAAGCACAAGTTTTTTATTAGAAGCCATTGCTACATTAAGAGCTTCTATTGATTTTTTTCGTCCTACAAATAGTGTAGTGACAATTCCAGGAAATATAACTACATCTCTTAATGGAATTATTGGTAAGTCTTTTTTTATATCTGTCATAAGTAATAGATAAGGACTATTACTTATTTATCAATTGGCTGATGAAGATTTTTTCTTTTTTGATTTTAGTAGCTTTATTGGATCAGAGTTTGATATGACTGTATTCTCATCAATAATGACTTTTTCAAGATTATCATCTGGAAGTTCAAACATTGTCTCCATTAATAGCTCTTCCATTATAGACCTTAGACCACGAGCACCAGTCTTGCGCTTTATAGCTTTCTTAGCTATTTCTACAAGAGCCTCATCACGGAAATTGAGATCAACATTATCAATATCAAATAGATGCTTATATTGGTTAACTAATGCGTTTTTAGGTTCTTTTAGAATTCTCACAAGCGCATGCTCATCAAGTTCATGCAGATTCGATATGACAGGAAGTCTACCTACAAACTCTGGAATTAGACCAAATTTCACTAAGTCCTCAGGCTCTAGATTATCAACATGATTATTGATAGGTAAAACATTAGATTTGTTGCTAACTTCTGCACCAAAACCAATACCTAGTTTATTATTCCTTTGAGATATAACTTTATCTAAACCAGAGAATGCTCCACCACATATAAATAATATATTAGATGTATCTATTTGAATAAATTCTTGTTGAGGATGTTTTCTTCCACCCTGCGGCGGGATAGAGGCAACAGTACCCTCTATTAATTTAAGAAGTGCCTGCTGCACACCTTCACCAGAAACATCTCTTGTTATTGATGGGTTATCAGACTTTCTTGCAATCTTATCAATCTCATCAATGTAGACAATTCCAAGCTGGGCTCTTTCTGGGTCATAGTCAGATTTTTGCAAGAGCTTTTGTATAATATTTTCAACATCTTCTCCAACATAGCCTGCTTCGGTCAATGTTGTTGCATCTGCGATAGTAAATGGGACATTAAGAATCTTTGCAAGAGTTTGAGCTAAAAGTGTTTTGCCGCTTCCGGTTGGTCCTAATAACAAGACATTACTTTTTTGAAGCTCAACAGATGCTTTGGTGTTCTTTTTAAGTCTTTTGTAATGGTTGTAAACAGCAACTGAAAGTACTTTTTTTGCTTTTTCTTGACCAATCACATACTCGTCCAATTGACCAAAAATTTCTTTAGGTGAAGGCAGTTCTTCTAATGCCGTATCCTCATCACCTTTAATCTCTTCTTCAATTATGTCATTGCATAAATCCACACACTCATTGCAAATATATACACTTGGACCAGCAATAAGCTTTTTAACATCATCTTGAACTTTTCCACAAAAAGAACAATTTAGTTTGTCGTTAGCATCATTTGCCATTTATTTGATCCCTTTCATTTAGAACTTTGTCAACGATACCATATTTGATTGCTGCATCAGCATCTAGGAAGTTATCTCTGTCTGTATCTTTTTCAATTTTTTTGACTGAATGTCCAGTATGCTTTGCAAGAATTTCATTAACTATTTTTTTCATATGCAATATTTCTTTAGCGTGTATTTCAAAATCAGAAGCTTGGCCTTGGAATCCTCCTAGAGGCTGATGGATCATAACTCTGGAATTTGGAAGTACGAATCTTTTACCCTTGTCGCCACCTGCCAATAACAGAGCACCCATGCTAGCTGCTTGTCCAATGCATAGAGTAGAAACTGAAGAAGATATAAATTGCATAGTATCGTATATAGCTAAGCCTGCAGATATGCTTCCACCTGGAGAATTGATATATATTGAAATATCTTTTTCAGGGTTTTCAGATTCTAAAAATAAAAGTTGGGCAACAACAAGATTCGATATATTGTCATCTATAGGTCCAGAAAGGAAAATAACTCTTTCTTTTAGAAGTCTGGAATAGATATCAAATGATCTCTCTCCTCGAGGGGTTTGCTCAACCACCATCGGTATAAGTGCTGATTTAATTTCGCTCATAATTTATTTTTTTGCTAGTTCAGAAAATTCTATCACTTTATCTTTAGATTTAAGGTCATTTTTTAAATTTTCTATCAATTTTTCTTCAAGAACAATCATTCTGAATTGTTCAACTTGTTGAGGTTGATTCTCAATCCATTGCTTGAACTGATCAGCATCTTTATATTTCTTTGCTTCCTTTTCTATAAAATTATCAAGATCTTCTTGGGTGACAGCAATTGCGTAATGCTTTATTAGCTCTGCAAAAAGAAGGTCTAGCTTTACTCTTTTCTCAGCATTTTCCATAAATGCATCAAGAGGAAACAGATCGTCAACAGCCTCATTGTCTTGCTGGCCAATTCTCATTAAAGAGTCTTTGCGCATTAATTCTGCTTGTTCCTTTATGGTTATTTTAGGTGCACTAAAGCTATTTATTTTTAATAAAGTTTCATACATAGATTCTTTTGTTAAATCTTTTTCTTGAGACAAAACCTCTTTTTCCATTCTTGACAAAATTTCATCCTTAAATTTGGACGAGTCTTTTATATCCATTTCTAATTTTTTAAATAGCTCTTCATCAATTTTTGCTGGAGTGAGCTCTTGAACTGTTTTTAAATTAATCTCAAATGATGCTTTGCCACCTGCTAAATCTTTTTTAAAGTAATCTTCTGGGAAATTAGCTTTTATGACAAATTCTGATGGTCCTTTTCCTATAATTTCATCCTCAAAACCAGGAATCATAGAATTTGAGCCTAATACTAACTTAAAATCTTGTGCTGAATTTCCTTCAAACTCCTCGCCTTCGATTGAACCCTTAAAATCAATTATGACTTGATCGTCTTTTTTTGATTTTCTAGATACATCTTTCCAATCACCGTACCTCTTACAGATATCTTCAATGGCTAAATCCACATCTTTGTCAGAAACAGTAATTGAAAAGCTTTCATATTTAGACCAGCTTGAAACTTTTGGCTTAATATCAGGAAAAACCTCAAAGGTTGCTGAGTAAACTATAGGCTTAGTTGCATCCTCAGAGTCTAGGGTTATGGATGGAGGTGAAGCAGGCCTCAAATTATTTTCAGTCAATGCTGCAGGATAGGATGATTGAATCAAGTCATTTACAACATCTGCATGAATTGAAGCTCCATATCTTTGTTCTAGAACATCGTTGGGCACTTTACCCTTCCTGAAACCATCAAGCTTTGCACTACCTTTGATGTTATTAATCTTTGACTGAAACTTATCTTTATAGTCATCTAGAGGAATAGAGACTGTAAGAACTCTTTCGAGATCCTTTAATTTTTTTAATTTGCTCGACATATTTTTACCTATATAAAATGGGGCGAGCGATGGGGTTCGAACCCACGGCCTCCGGAGCCACAATCCAGCGCTCTAACCAACTGAGCTACGCCCGCCAAGAAACGAGACATTATAGATTAAAAAAACTATAATTTTTCTAAATAGGGGATTTTTATGAATAATTTTTTAACTGATACAAATAGGTTTGTAGACAAGGCTTTAAAACTTACATCCATATCATCAGGCTTAGCAAATAAAATTATCACTTGTAACTCTACATACACTGTTCGTTTTGGAGTGAGGTTGCGAAATGATATATATACCTTTGAAGGGTGGAGATCCGTTCATTCTGAACATATGGAACCTACAAAGGGTGGAATAAGATTTGACATATCCACTCATGTTGAGGAGGTTGAAGCCCTAGCAGCTTTAATGTCATATAAAAATGCAATTATTAATGTCCCTTTTGGTGGTTCAAAGGGCGGGTTAAAGATTAATCCAAAGGACTGGGATGAAAAAGAAATAGAAAAAATTACTAGAAGGTTTTCACAGGAACTTATTAAGAGAGATTTAATAAGTCCATCGCAAAATGTGCCCGCTCCTGATATAGGCACATCCTCACGCGAGATGGCATGGATAGCAGATGAATATCGCAAAATGTCCCCTACAGATATAAATGCTTCAGCATGCGTTACAGGTAAGCCTGCCAATAAAAATGGGTTAATTGGAAGAGAGGAGGCAACAGGACGAGGAGTTCAATATATATTAAGAGAATTTTTTAAGCACGATGACTTAGTTAATTCAATTAAGTATCCAAGCGGTATTTCTAAAAAAAGTTTTATTTTGCAAGGTTTTGGAAATGTTGGTTATAACGCATCAAAATTTCTTACTGAAGATGACGGCATGAAGCTAATTGGTATAGCAGAATATAATGGAGGAATTTATAATGAAGATGGTCTTAATGTTGATCATGCTAAAAAATTCTTTGTTAAGCATGGTAGTTTTAAAAATTACCCAAAAGGAAATTTTGTTAAAGATGGAAGTCTTTTGCTAAAAAGAAAGTGTGATGTTCTTATTCCTGCTGCTAGGGAAAATGTAATTACTTCAAAAAATGCTGCTGATATCAAATCAAAATTAATTATTGAAGCAGCAAACGGCCCAATATCATTCGATGCACATAAAATTCTTGCAAAAAATAAAGTTTTTATAATTCCTGACATTCTTGCAAATTCTGGAGGTGTTGCGGTCAGCTATTTTGAGTGGGTAAAAAATATAAGGCATATTAGATTTGGAAGGCTCGAAAAAAGAAAAAACAATATTCAATTCAATACAATTATTGAGGCTATAGAAACAATGACTGGAAAAGAAATGCCTGCAAAATTTAAATCTAATTTTATGGATGGAATTGATGAAATAGATTTAATTAGATCTGGCTTAGACGACATGATGATAGATGGATTTCGTGAGGTTAAGAAAGAATATTTGCAAATGAAAAACCCTGATTTTAGAACAGCAGCTTATAAGGTTGCTATTGAAAAGATTGCCATGTCATATGACTCTATTGGCCTTTAGGGAATATAAGTAAATCGTCGCCCTCTTCCCAAGGATCGTATTTTTGCATAACATTTTTTAAAATACTTGATGATAGAAAACCATTTAAATAGTTTTGGATATTGGGTATTTCTTTAAAATTATCAAACCACTCCATATCAGCAATCCTAAACTGCCTTATAAAAGGTAAAATGCAAATATCAATCTTTTGAATGTCATTTCCAAAGAACCAATCCCCTTTAATACACATCTCAATTTCTTTAAGGTGGTCAACACAAATTTTTCTATAATGTAATGGGTTTGCATCATACCTTTGAGCATATTTGTATCTATCAAGATTATATTTAAAACTTTTATCAAAAAGTTTCACTATCGTATTAGTTTGGTTTATTTGATCTGCGTTAAGATTATTTTTAAAAATGGTTTTTGAGGCCATAATCCAGTCGATAATTTCAAGACTTTCCTCAATAACACCAGATTTATTAACCATCACTGGGACTGTGCCTTTTGGCGAAATAGATAACATTTGATGGGGTTTATTCTTGAGATGAACCTCTCTTAATTCACACTTAAAATTGGCGAGCAATATGGCCATTCTTGCTCGCATAGCATAAGGACATCGTCTAAAGGAATATAAGACTGGGTAATCCATAAAATTATAAGCTAAGAATTTTACTTAGGTCCGATATGTCTTTCATTTCTTGAGTTTGAAAGCTCAACTTGTTTTTGCCTACTCTTGTATCTTGACTTCTGTTCTTCAGATGTTGTGTCAAAACATTTTGGACATGCAACGCCTTTAATGTATTTATGAGACAATTTATCATTATCTGTTATCGGCATTCTACAGCCATGACACATATCATAAGTGCCAGGCATTAATTTATGATTAACAGATACTCTATCATCAAACACAAAGCACTCGCCTTGCCACATACTTTCATTTTCAGGAATATTTTCAAGATACTTTAATATGCCGCCTTTTAAATGATAGACATCATTGAAACCATTATCCTTCATGAATGAGGATGCCTTTTCGCATCTGATGCCACCAGTACAAAACATAGCAATTTTTTTAGATTTCTTATCATCATTTGTAAAACCAGCACTCTCGACCCAATCTGGAAAATCTCTAAATTTTGTGGTTTTAGGATTGATAGAGTTTTTGAAAGTTCCTATTGAGTATTCATAATCATTTCTTGTATCGATAAGAATAGTATCCTCATCTGCAATGAGAGCATTCCAGTCATTTGGTTCTATGTATTCGCCAACAACTTTATTTGGATCAACTGTCATATCTCCAATGGTTACAATTTCTTTTTTTAATTTTACTTTTAGTCTAATAAATGGGTTTTCACTAGATGTTGAATATTTAACATCTAGCGTAGAAAAACCATCAATTGATTTGAGAACAGTGATAGCTTTATCAATAGCATCAGGGCTTCCAGATATTGTTCCATTGAGACCCTCACCACCTACAAGAATGGTCCCTGTTATATTTAATTCTTTCAAGGAGCTTCTAATTAAAACTTGAATTTCCTGAGAACTTGCGATTGATTGAAATTTATAGAGTGCTGCTACTTTATACATGAATACATTATATATAAAAAATGGCGCGCCTGAAGAGATTCGAACTCCTGACCCACTGCTTAGAAGGCAGTTGCTCTATCCAGTTGAGCTAAGGGACCCGCGACGTGAGCATCGACTCTCACACCGTCTTATTTTGCCGCTGGCGTCATGTCAAACGCTCAACGGCTTTGAGCAGCTTCTAGTTGGTGAACTGCGCTTAGCTCAAACGGCCATGGCAATGTTTAAATTTCTT
>JAQWXQ010000137.1 GCA_029254395.1 SAR86 cluster bacterium
AAAAACTTTGGACTAAGGGATCTTCAATCGAATCCACAAATGGATCACTTGGTGGCAGGCGCTGCAAAACTTCTGCAGTTGTAGGAAGCATGCTAAAAAAAACTGTCCCAGTTAAAGCTAGCTGTTTAAAATAAGTATTTAAAAAACCAAAAATATTAAATCTGTCTAATCCTAATGCAAACAATACCGCCAAAATAGTTATTACTGAAAGCCAATGCGCTGCATTAAATGAACCGGTTGCCCCGTACAGAAGAAAAGATGAAGCGCAAGTAATTACTGTGCTTGCTAAATAAAATTTGGCTAGCTTTGTATGCATGAAAATAAATCTATCTTTGAGCAATAGATATAGTCCGACAAAAATTGCTGCTAGTCCTAAGATGCTATGAAACCATCCAATTAATGATATTCCGCCAAACATAATTTCCTCCTATGAAAATATAAGATCTAATCTTACTATAATTGTGATATTAGGTAATTGTACAAAGTTTCTATTTTTTGTTGCCCTCCAAAATACTCAATCTCATGATCATCAAAAGATTTAATACTTTTCAAAAGATTTTTTTTAGCCTCAGGATGGTTAAATATTAAATATAACGGCTGGAACATGACATTGATTGTAAAAAGTGAGTAGTCTTTGTGAAATCTGCAAAGTGTTTCTTTTTCAGATCTTATAAACCAGTTATGAGGGGTTAATTCCAAGCCGGTTTCTTCTGCCAAATGAAACCTATTAACATCACCGTGTATAAGCCAATTCTGTCTTGCAAACGGTCTCATGATCGGCGCTTGTCTTATGAATTGAGAAATTCTATTTCCAATTTTTTCGTTTAATGTAGTTACGGGCTTATGTATATCGTGGAGTGGCTTTCCTATTTTTGATTGAACATCCCAGTAGCTCGGAGAGCAAACGCTTGCAGCTATAAGCTCTTGTTGACCATCCGATCTTATCAAGCAAAGATCGTCCTGAACTAGCAAGCTCATATCGGCTATTAAATCTGGATAAGCCTGCTTAGTAACTTTAAATGTTTCATTTAATATATTTTGTGCAGCATTTGAATCGCTGGTTGAAGCAACAACCTCTTTATAGGAATTGTCTAGTAAGTTTTTTTTATATTGCTTTAAGCCTGCTCCGATCTTCCTGTTGAGCCATTCGTCTATTTGAATCGGATTTAGCCCTAGCCTGTACTTTTCTTTGCCATTTCCCCATGGAGGATTTTCCCAAAAAGCTAAATCTTGATCTATAAGCACTTCAGTCTGGTTGCTTATTAGAGCCTGGCGCTTTGATAATTGGCCATAAAAGCTGATAGCTAGCAGGAGCATCAAACAAATTCTCTACGCCAATTTCTTTAGGATATTTTCTTGTTATTTTTGCAGTACCAAAAATCATATCCCATATAAATAATAAATTTCCGTAGTTTCCTTTGTAATGAGTATTTTCATCAGACGCATGTTTGCCATGATGAGCCCAATGCGTTGATGGAGTGGATATGGTTCTCTCAAGAACCCACATAATGGGATGCATCCATTTTATTTCATAAAGCTTTTTATCCCATCTTAGGTCTGTATGCGCTCCAAATATAACGGTTTGTTTTATTACTATATAAAAGAAATATGTAGCCCCTGACCCCATATAAAATAATATTCCAGCAAACCATAACCCTGGCATTAAGAGATAGTAAAAAAGCCCATTTCTGTAAACCACTCTTATGGATAAATACTCAGGGTCATGATGAGGCCTGTGGAGGTTATATA
>JAQWXQ010000138.1 GCA_029254395.1 SAR86 cluster bacterium
CCTGAGAATTTTTAAGAATTAAGCGCCGCTTCAATCATCTCATCAACTTTTTGCTCTACCACAAATAGTGGCGGTATGCCGTGATCTAGAACGGCTGAGTGAAAGTCTTTTATGTTGAATTTGTCACCAAGAGCATCCATTGCTTTTTGTCTTAATTCTAGAATCTTTATCATACCGACTTTATAGCTGAGAGCCTGCCCTGGCCAAACAATATAACGCTCAATCTCTACTCTACATTCTGTATCAGACATCCCTGTTTTGGCTTTCATATAAGCAATAGCCTCATCTCTTGTCCACTTCTTATAATGAATGCCTGTATCCACCACAAGTCTTACAGATCTAAAAATTTCACTCTGCAATATTCCAAGCTCATCATATGGATCAGGCGCAAGACCAGCTTCTAACGCCAATTGCTCTGCATAGAGAGCCCAACCTTCAGAGAAGGCAGATGTATTGTATCCAAATCTTCTATATAGCGTTAATTCATCATTCTCCATTGAATGTGCAATTTGATGGTGATGTCCAGGCGTTGCCTCATGATATGCAAGAGTTTTCATGCTGTATTTGGGTGTTTGTTTTATATCATAGAGATTTACAAAAAATGCTCCAGGCCGACTTCCATCCAATGCAGGAGCTTGATAATAACCTCCAGGAGCCGTTTTTTCAGAGTACTCTGGCACAGCTTTTACAGTTACAGGAGCCTCTGGCATAGAGTGAAAGTAGTCTTTTATGCCTGCTGTTGCTTCACTAACCATATCCATATAGTCTTGGACTACAATCTCTTTTCTATTTGGCGTATCTGCATAAAGCAATGAAGGATCTTCATTCAACTCATTCATAAGTACCCCAGCAGTTTTTGTTGAGTCATATCCCAAAGAAGTTAATATTTCTGTCATTCTTGCAGAAATTCTAGCAACTTCACTCAGACCTATATTATGTATTTCATCTGGACTGTAGTTAGTGGTTGTATATGAGCGTATTCTTAACTTATAAAACTCATCTCCATTTGGTTGTGACCATATTCCGTGATTTTTATTAGCCTTTTCTTTTGTAGAAACCATAAAGTCTCTTAATAAAACAAACCCAGGAGTAACGCTAGTTTCTATTGATGCTCTTAAATCATTGTCGAGAGAGGAAAGATTTAACTCCGATATATTTAACAGCTCAACTTTCTTAAAAAACTCTGAATATAAAGGGTGCTCATCAGCTGAATAGTTTATGAGTTCATTAAGTTGGTTAATTATGTGGTCGTAGACAAACTCAGGAGCATAGACTCCCATAGCAGCTTGTTTTTTCAACCAATCTAATTGGCCTGCAAAAACATCCTTAACTAGATCAGTTCTTTTGATAAAATCTTTGGCTTCAGAATAATTTCGAATAGGGTGCTGATCATTCATAAAGCTTATAACATTATGATGAGCGCCTCTAACTTGGTTCAAAGGATAGTCATGGTATGGAAAATTTTCTAATTGATTTAAACCATTTTCAATATCAAAAATTGCTATTCTTTTT
>JAQWXQ010000142.1 GCA_029254395.1 SAR86 cluster bacterium
TGGTCCACTACCGCTTCCGCCGCAGGCTGTTAAGAATAAAATTGTAAAACCTAATAAATAGTTTTTGCTCATGTTGAGTACTCCCTGTTCACAAAATGAATTAATTTAAAAAATACAAGGCTTCATACTACATCCTTAGAGCTAATTTTCCAAATATAATGGAGTTAAAAAAACACAAAATATGTTACAAGCAGGTCATATTTAATGTAAAAAATTTACATAAATGATCATAGATGTTGTAGGCATAATGTTTAGGTAAAGCGAGGGTAAAAAAAGGCGAAAATAAAAAAAATAAAAAAAATTATCGAGAAAACTCTATTTGTTTTCCAAAAGGGATATTTTCTTGAATGATTGAATCTTTATAAACAATATGACCGTTAACAATAGTTGTATCAATTGATGAGTTAAATGTTGTATTTAAAAAAGGAGACCACCCACATTTGTAAAGAATATTCTCGCTCGATACTTTATAGGGTTTGTTAATATCTAAAATAACAAGATCGGCAAAGTAGCCCTCTCTGATGTAACCTCTATCTTTAATTTGGAATCTTTTTGCAACATTGTGGCTTGTTTTTTTAACGATATGTTCCAAGGATAGAATTCCGTCATGGTAAAAATCTAAAAGAGTTTGCATTGCATGCTGAACCAGAGGAAGGCCAGCTGGGGCTTTTGCATAAGATCTAGATTTCTCTTCCCAGGTATGAGGGGCATGATCAGTTGCAATAATATCTATCTGGTCATTAAGAAGCGCGGCCATAACCGCAGCTCTATCCTCTTCTTTCTTAATAGAAGGATTGCACTTAATTTGATTACCTAAATCCACATAATCATGCTCGTTAAACCTTAAATGATGAACACAAACTTCTGCAGTAATTTTTTTGCTATCAATTTCGCCTGAGACAAACTGATCCATTTCTTTTTTAGTAGTCAGATGAAGTACATGTAGATTTGCATCATGTCTTTTTGCAAGATCAATAGCCATGGAGCTTGATAAATAACAACTTATATCATCTCTGATATATGGGTGATGAATGGCACTAAGATCATCGCCGTACCTTTCAGCGAAGATTTTCTCATTCTTTAAAATGGTTGGGGTGTCTTCACAATGGGTAACGATGTTAATTGGACAGTACTTAAAAATATCTTCTAGTGTATCTGGATCATCTACCAGCATGTCTCCGGTTGATGCGCCCATAAAAACTTTTAGACCTGCTGCAAGGCTTGTATCAACTCTTTTAATTTCTTCAATATTTGTATTGCTGCCACCAAGGTAGAAAGAGTAATTACCAACAGATTTTTGACTCGCAAGATCAAATTTGTTTCGAAGGTTTTCATTGGTTGTTGTTGTAGGATTAACATTTGGCATTTCAAAGTAACTGGTAATGCCGCCTGCTAAAGCTGCCCTTGATTCAGTTGCAATGCTACCTTTATGTGTAAGCCCTGGCTCACGAAAATGAACCTGATCATCTATCATTCCAGGAATGACATACTTACCCTCTACATCTAAAATCTCTTTAGCCTCAGCATCAATACTTGGATTAATTAATGCAATTCTTTCATTCTTAATTGCAATGTCAGAGTGATAAATAGTTTCCTCATTGACTATTTGGCAATTTTTAAGAATTAAGTCATACATATTTATTTATCTAAATTAAAGGTTTTATGTAAGCACTTAACCGCCTTATCTGTATTAACTTCATTAATCACTATGGTAATTTTAATTTCAGATGTGCTTATCATTTGTATATTTATATCATTTTCAGCAAGAGATTTAAAAGCCTCACTAGCAATACCCGCATGCGTTCTCATTCCAACTCCAACCAGAGAAACTTTTGAAATACTTGGATCTACAAGCACATCTTCATACTGCAGTGCATTTTTATTGGCTTTAACAATATTGGTAGCCGATAGCTCATCCTCTTTTGAAACGGTAAAAGTAAAATCTGTTTTGCCGTTCACGCTGACGTTTTGCACAATAACATCTACTTCAATATTTTCATCACTAAGAGGACCTAAAATACCGTAAGCAATTCCTGGTGTATCAACAACACCGTGAAGAG
>JAQWXQ010000027.1 GCA_029254395.1 SAR86 cluster bacterium
TGATCTCCATTACTTGAGGTTACGGATAATTCGAAACCAGTGGAGGCATTAAATATTTCAGTGATAACTTCTTGAGGTAATAAAGATGAATATCTTTTAATATCTTTAAATGTTTCAAAAGAAGCAAAGCTATTCTGTTCTTCAAATGATCTTTTTTCTTCAGCAGTACTTAAAAGACTGAACTCTTTTTCGATTTCTGATTTTTTAAGTGATGCATTTATATTAATTAAATCGTTATTAACCTCTGTTTGAACTTCTGAAAATAGTTTTAATTCTGGTGCTTTAATTTCAGATACAGAAACCACATAGAGTGACCCATCAAGATCAATTACTTGAGGTGTATTAATCTGAATAAACTCATCAAAAATTATATTTTGAACTTTTTCATCAAGATCGCTGATAGTCGAAGTTGATTGCAAATCCATAGATGAGGTTTCAGCATTCACATAATTTGCTAAATCAGTAATTGATTGTCCTTCCAATGCCAAATCATCCAGCTGACTGAAATCATCATTTAGTAGTGCGAGGGATTCAGAGAATATTAATTCTTCAATAACCTCTTTCTCAATATCCCCAAAGCTTCTAATTTTATCTTTAAGAACTTCAGTTACCTTTAAAATATGAAAGCTATCCTCAAGCTCGATAATTGAAGTGATGTCACCTACATTAAGACCAGCAAGGGCATTACTAAACTCAGCAGGAAAAATTTCTTCATCAAAGAATTCAAGGTCGCCGCCATTATCTTTGGTGACAATATCTTCACTATATTCAGCAACTATTTTTTCAAAAGAACTGCCGCTTTGAATATTGATACTAATATTATCAATTTTTTCTTGTGCATCAGCTACAGACTCGTAATTAGATTTATTAACCATAACGTGTGCTATTCTTTTTTGCTCACTCGCATTTGCTTTTAGTAGGTAGCTTTCATAATATTCAGATGCATAATTATCAGGAATATTAACTTTGTTTTTATAATCATCAGCAGTAAGAGCAAAGTAATCAAAACTTCTTAACTCATCCGACAAAAAGATCTCTTTATTATCGTTATAGTAAGCAACCTGGTCTTCTAATGAATTTTTTATAGTATTTTTGAGTTGTTTGAAATCTATTTTAATAAAATCAATATCAGCTTTTTTCTCAAGTATTGACGCCAAGCCTCTTGTTTCTGATGTTAACTGAAAAGTAGAAGCTGATAAGGCTGATTTATATTTTTCAACCACATTTAAATTAGTACTTAATTCAATATATTCATTCTTTGAAAAACCATTTTGACCTACAAATGATTCAAAAATAGCTTCGTCAAAATTACCCAATTCATCTTTGTATGCTGGTTCATTAACTATTATTTTTTTTGTAATATTAGTTTCTTTGTTATTAATAAGTCCAAGTGATCTTACTTCTGATAAGAAAACTTTTTGGGATATTAGCTCTTGATTGATTAATGTTGTTTGAATTTGAGCATCAAGTTCGTTAAAGTCAAATTCTTCTCCATATGTCTCTTTTAGTTTATTTGCGCGCATATTTGCTGCAACAGAAAAATCAAGTTCAGATATATCCTCTCCATTTACAGAGCCATAGGACCCTCCAAATACAGTGCCTAAACTAGATGTTCCAAGGAAGACGAAAGGTAGGGCTAACAAACCAATAATAATTACAAGTCTGTAGCCGGTTAAAAAGTTTCTAAGTGAGTCCATCATAATATTGTCATTATAAAATAAAAAAAGGGTGCGGATGCACCCTTTTTTAAAAGA
>JAQWXQ010000084.1 GCA_029254395.1 SAR86 cluster bacterium
ATGTAGGTTCAATAGACTGCGTTACTCCTGTGATATTTGAGATCGTAGCTGTAGGAGCAATTGCCATTACGTTTGAGTTTCTCATTCCGTCACTTTTCACCTTTTCTCTTAGCGTTTCCCAGTCTAAAGTCTCTGATTCATCAACGTTTATATACTGACTTCCTCTATTCTCTATAAGAATCTTGAGGGAATCTTTAGGAAGTATTCCTTGACTCCAAAGAGAGCCTTCAAAGGTTTGATATGCCCCACGTTCTTTTGCAAGTTCTGTTGACGCATGAATAGCGTGATAGCTAATAAGCTCCATACTACTGTCAGCAAATTCCACAGCCTCTTTGCTACAATATGGTATGTTTTGTTTGTATAGCGCATCTTGAAAGCCCATCAGTCCTAAACCAATAGGTCTATGCTTCATGTTTGAATTTTTTGCTGTATCTACTGAGTAGTAATTAATATCGATAACATTATCAAGCATCCTTATGGCTGTTGCTACTGTCTGCTTTACCTTTTCTTCGTTAAGTTTTCCATCTTTCATATGTCTTGATAAATTAACAGAACCAAGGTTACAAACAGCAATCTCATCAGCTGAAGTGTTCAGTGTAATTTCTGTGCAAAGGTTAGAGGAGTGAATTACACCTGCATGCTGTTGAGGCGATCTAAGGTTACATGCATCTTTGAATGTTATCCAAGGATGCCCTGTTTCAAATAACATTGTAAGCATTTTTCTCCATAGTTCTTTTGCTGGTATAGATTTGGCTTGATCCATTTCACCAGAAGCAGCTTTTGCCTCATACTCAGCATACTTTTCTTCAAATGCTTTACCTGTAAGGTCATGTAATTCCGGAGTCTCTCCTGGAGAGAATAGTGTCCAGTTTGCTCCTTCTTCTACTCTTTTCATGAATAAGTCAGGAACCCAGTTTGCTGTGTTCATATCATGTGTTCTTCTTCTGTCATCACCCGTATTCTTTCTAAGGTCTAGAAATTCTTCTATGTCTAGATGCCATGTTTCTAAGTATGCACACATAGCTCCTTTTCTTTTTCCGCCTTGGTTTACGGCAACTGCTGTATCATTAGCAACTTTTAAAAAGGGAACGACACCTTGGCTTTTTCCATTTGTTCCTTTGATGTATGAATTCATAGCTCTTACTGGAGTCCAGTCATTGCCTAGACCTCCTGCCCATTTTGATAAAAGAGCATCATCTTTGATTGCCCCAAATATACCATCGAGATCATCAGGTACTGTTGTTAGATAGCAAGAAGAGAGCTGTGGTCTTCTTGTTCCTGAATTGAAGAGGGTAGGCGTAGAGCTCATATAATCAAAGCTTGATAGTAGCTTATAAAATTCTATTGTCCTTTCTTCCCTATTTTCCTCTTCTATCGCCAAACCCATTGCTACTCTCATAAAAAATACCTGCGGCAGTTCATACCTAACTTCATCGCAATGAATAAAGTATCTGTCGTATAAGGTTTGTAGCCCTAAATATGTAAATTGATTATCTCTTGTGTGATCAATTGCATTCCCAAGCTTTTCTAGATCGTAATTTCTGAGCTCTTCATCGAGGATATCCAACTCAATACCTTTGTCTATGTATGCATTAAGTGCCTTTGGGTAATATGCTTCCATTTGCTCATATGTTGCATCTTCCGCTACTCCCAAAAACCCCAACGCTTCATTTCTTATTTGATCCATTAATATTCTTGCGGTAACAAAAGAATAGTTTGGCTCTTTTTCTACTTTTGTTCTTGCAGACATTATTAAACTTGATCTCATATCGGAAATAGAAACGCCGTCATATAAATTTTTGAGAGCTTCTTCCAACACTTCATTTATTGATACATCTTTTAGCCCTTCACATGCATCAGATATTAATGAAGCAAGTCTTTCGACATCAAGAGGTGCTTTTGTTCCATCACTTTTTGTTATGTTAATTTTAGGAACATCAGGTATATCTATAATCGGTGCAACTTTTTTTCTTTCTTGTGTTCTTCCAGCTCTATATAAAATATAACTTCTTGCGACCTCAAGCTCCTCAGATCTCATAAGCTGAAGCTCTACTTGATCTTGTATTTCCTCAATGTGAAGGGTGCCCCCAGACGGCATTCTTCTTTCAAATACCTCAATCACACTTTCTGTAATTTGATTAACTTTTTTGTGTATTCTATCGCTTGCTGCGGCATTACCAGACTCTATTGCAAGAAATGCTTTTGTTACAGCTACCTTTATTTTATCTTCTTCAAACGCAACAACTTTACCATTTCTTTTTATTACTCTCAGTCTGCCTGGAGCAGTAAGTTCAATTTCGTTCACATTTTTTTCTTGGTTAAGATTTGTAGTTGTTTCAGTTTGTGTTGTTATTTCCATTTTTTCTAAATTTTTCCCTAAATTTTTCTCAAAAATATACTATCCTTTCAAGAGTTTTAAATATATTTTGGAAGAAGTTTATGTGTCTGCATTTACATTAACTTTTTTTTCCGTCTTGTAGGTAATATTACAAGTTGTGGATAAAGAATCAAGTAAAAAAACACTATATATTGTGACAATTTACTTTTTTTTCACTATATAGTGTATATAAGCTGTTTTTTTTCTGTTGGTAATCAGTTAATAAATTGTGG
>JAQWXQ010000030.1 GCA_029254395.1 SAR86 cluster bacterium
AAAGTAGGTTTTTCATATAAGTTTTAGTTTTTTGGGAGAGGGGTGCTTAATGTCCCCTAAATTAAAGGGCGGTCTAACCGCCCTTTCTTTTATTTAAAAGATTGTACAAATATAAAATAATTTCAAGTACAATAGCGATTCATTATTTAATGGGGCTATAGCTCAGCTGGGAGAGCACCTGCTTTGCAAGCAGGGGGTCCGCGGTTCGATCCCGCGTAGCTCCACCATTTTATCTAATTATTAAAAACAACAGTCTTAGACCCATTTATAAGAACCCTTTTTTCTGCATGCCATCTAACTGCTCTAGATAAAACGCTTGATTCAATATCATTACCTTTTCTTGTTAGATCTTCTGGCGAATCATTGTGAGAGACTCTTTGCACATCCTGTTCAATAATATGACCCTCGTCTAAATCCCCAGTAACATAATGAGCAGTAGCTCCAATAATTTTTACACCCTTATGAAAAGCTTGATGATAAGGCCTGGCTCCTTTAAAGCTAGGCAAGAAGCTATGATGGATGTTAATACATTTTCCTGACCATTCATTTGCAAGGCTGTCTGACAAAATTTGCATATATCGAGCCAATACCACTAGCTCAGCACCACTAGAGGCAACGATAGATTTGAACTCATTTTCTTGCATTTTTTTTGACTCAGAACTCTTTTCTATTGGCAGATGATGAAATTTTATACCGCTAAATTCTACTATTTCTCTATACACTTCATGGTTTGATACTACCCCAACTATTTCTATGGGCATATCTCTATATTTCGCCCTATACAACAAATCATTTAAACAATGCCCTTCTTTAGAAACAGCTATAACAGTCTTAATTTTTTTAGATTCATCATCAATAGACCATTGCATTGAAAGCTTTATTGCCAAACTTCTAAATTCAGAAAAAAACTCATCTGTTGTAATCTCTATATCATCAATAAAGAAAACGATTCTAGAAAAAAATCTATTTGTATCTTTATCAGAGTAGGATTGTACATCTGTTAGAAAGGCATTGTATTTGTCCATTAAGCCTGTAACTTTTGCCTGTATGCCTGATTGATCAGGACATGAAAAGGTTAGTATTTTTACTTTTTTCATAATATTTTATTTATCTAGATTTCTGATTTTATATTACTTTGCATACCATAGGTATTCTTAATAGTTTAAGTTTATAATCTTTGATTATGAGTAATAGTTTATGGGAAAACATTAGAGATGAGATAGAGCTAAGAGTTGATGCAGAGCCATCACTAGGTTCTTTCTTACATTCCTTAGTATTGTCTCAAAAAAATCTTACCAACGCAGTTGCATCTATTCTCTCCTCTAAACTTCATAGTGATGCTCTATCTGCCATGGATATCAAAAAATTTATTATAGATGTTTTTGATGATTGTAAGAATATAGAAAGTGATATTGAAAAAGATCTTATTTTTTTTAAAGATAACGACCCTTCATGCGACTACTTTTCAACTCCATTATTGTTCTACAAAGGCTTTCTTGGCTTAGCTACATATAGAGCCTCTCATTGCCTTTGGAATAAGAATAGACACACTATGGCACTATTTTTTCAAAACAGATCATCAGAAATTTTTGGCATAGACATTCACCCTGCTGCGAAGATTGCAGGGGGAGTCATGATGGATCATGCAACTGGAATTGTTATAGGCGAGACCGCTATCATCGAATCAGATGTTTCAATTTTTCAGGGTGTTACGCTTGGGGGTAGGGGTAATGAGGTTGGGAAGAGGCATCCAAACATTAAAAGTGGTGCAACAATATATGCTTCTAGCACCATTTTAGGGAATATTACTGTTGGTAACAAAGCGGTTATTGCAGCAGGAAGCCTAGTTCTAAAAGATGTAAAAAATGAGACAACTGTTGCTGGAATCCCAGCTAAAGAAGTTAATAAATTAAATATTTCCAGTAATGACTGGGATCCAGGAGACTCAAGCCTTTAAATGATTAAATACATTGGAAATACACCGCTAATAAAACTAGAGCATCTTTCTAATGAGACAGGCTGTAATATTTTTGGCAAAGCAGAGTTTATGAATCCGGGTGGTTCAGTCAAAGATAGAGCAGCTAAATATATTTTAGAGGACGCAATAAAGAAAGGCCTTATAAGAAAAGGTGGGACTATTGTTGAGGGTACAGCTGGTAATACGGGTATTGGGTTGGCGCTTGTAGGAAATGCCCTTGGCCTTAAAACAGTTATAGTTATTCCAGACACTCAATCTGAAGAAAAGAAAGCAACCATAAGAGCTTGCGGCGCAGAGTTAATAGAAGTTCCAGCCGTTCCATATAAAGATGAAAATAATTATGTGAAATACTCAAAAAAAGTTGCAGAATCTTACGAGAACCCCAACGGTGTTCTATGGGCAAATCAATTTGATAATGAGGC
>JAQWXQ010000040.1 GCA_029254395.1 SAR86 cluster bacterium
TGCCCCAATCATTCTCATCTTCTTTTGCAGGCAACATACACCAAATTAAAACAACAAAAATTCCAATAACTGTTATATAGGAAAGCTGCCACCAACCAGAATAACCATAGTCCTGAAGGCGCCTAGAGGTCACTGAAATAGAAGGTATTGCAAGTAATAGATTTAGAATTGAAGAAAGAGGTCCTGTTGCATTAGGGTTTTCAATAGATATTAGCCCTGTTGCAAGCTCAATGCCTCCAACAATTGCTCCGAGAATAGCTGAGGCAAGCACAAAATACCAAAACTCACTTCTGGATGCTCTGCCACTAAAATTTTTCCAGTTCTTAAGGACAGAAACTACGGATTCTTTCATATTCATGTTACGACTCCCAATTTATATTGATATAAAATACCATGAAATGTGTTTAATTTATACAGGTTTTAAACACATGTATTATGATTACAGACCGGCATTATTTTTTTCTAAGGCTCTTTCTGCTCTATAACTTGAGCGAACCATTGGGCCAGACATAACCTCAAGAAACCCTTTTTTAAGACCAACCTCTCTATATTTTTCAAACTCTTCAGGGGTTACCCATCTTTCAATAGGATGGTGGTTTAGTGTAGGTCTAAGATACTGTCCAATTGTTAAGATATCTACATTATGCTTTATCAAATCATCCATTGTTTCCTCAATCTCTGAATCTGTTTCGCCCAGACCAACAATAATGCTAGTTTTTGTTAAAACATCTGGATTTATTCTCTTAGATTCTGACAAGACATCTAGAGTTTGCTGATAACCTGCTCTAATATCTCTAACTTGATGAGTTAATCTTTCAACAGTTTCAATATTTTGAGCAAAAACTTCAAGCCCGCAGTTAACCAATGTATCAATTGAAGATTTTAGTCCTTTAAAATCAGGAGTAAGCGCTTCTACTGCAGTTTTAGGGTTTAGTTCTTTTATTAGCTTTACAGTATTTGCAAAATGTTGCGCCCCCCCATCAGGAAGATCATCTCTATTAACTGATGTTAAAACGACATATTTTAAACCCATTGTTTGAACTGCTTTTGCTGTATTCATTGGTTCATCATGATCAAGCCAGCCCTTCGGATTGCCTGTATCAACTGAACAGAACTTACAAGCTCTGGTACAAACTGAGCCCATCAGCATAAACGTAGCAGTGCCGGCTGACCAGCATTCACTTATATTTGGACAATGAGCTTCTTCGCATACTGTATTTAGTCTTTTTTCGCTTACCTGATTTTTGACTTTATGAAAATTTGGATTAAATTCGGCCTTAACTCTCAGCCAGGATGGTTTTTTTAAGTTTGGAATATGTGAGAACTCATTCATTTTCTGGCCATTTTTTACGGCCTTAATACCATCTCGATTAACTATCTTTTTTGTAGGGATAATTTCCATGGCTAGAATATATTCTCTAATTTTTTTATTGCAAGTTTTTCAACGTCTTTTATTGTGATGTTTTTATTAAAATCTTTTATTTGTGTTACCTGAAGGCCTTCATAGCCACAAGGATTGATAAAAGAAAATGGTTCTAAATCCATATCAGTATTGATGCTAATGCCATGATAGGTTTTACCTCTTGATATCCTTAGTCCTATTGAAGCTATCTTTCTGCTCTCAACATACACGCCAGGCGCTCCATCTATAAGATTCGAGCTAATGCCGTACTCTAAGAGAATTGATTGAACAAAGCTTTGGAGTTTAGCTACCAAGGTTTTTGGGCCAAAGTTCAATTCTTTAAAATCTAATAAAAAATATATTACCAACTGACCAGGACCGTGATATGTAACCTCTCCCCCTCTATCAGATTGAAAAACTGGGATATCTTTGGGATCGATAATATGCTCTTTCTTTGCTGCAGTTCCTAGCGTAAAAATTTTAGGGTGCTCTAACAGCCATATCTCATTGGTGAGATTTTCTTTAGCCAGCCTATTTTTCATATCATTAAAGGTTGTTTTGTAATCCACAACACCTAATGATTTAAAAATAATGCTAGCCACTAATTATTTCTAGCCTCAACAAAAGCATCTTCTGAAACTTTATGATATGCGGATACTTCGTTTTTAAAACTTAGATAAGACTCATAAACCTTTTTAACCATGTCATCGTTTGCAGCATTTTCTTCCAAAATATCATTAGCAATAATTTTAAATTCAGCGATAACATCATCGGGAAGTTTTCTTAATTCAACACCGTGAACATCTACTAGCTCTCGAAGGGCTTTATTATTTCTAGCAGTATATTCGTCAAGAATATCTTGATTTACTGCTTTTGAGGCTGTTTCTATAATTGCTTGTAAGTGTCTTGGAAGGCTTTCCCATTCATCCTTATTGATTAGAAGCTCTAGCATTGAACCGGGCTCATGCCATCCAGGATAATAATAGTATTTTGCAGCCTGATAAAATCCAAAAGTTAAATCATTGTATGGTCCAACCCATTCTGTTGCATCAATTACCCCTGTCTGTAGAGCTGTAAAAAGCTCCCC
>JAQWXQ010000051.1 GCA_029254395.1 SAR86 cluster bacterium
AACTCATTAGGCAGTATGTCACTCATATGGCCTACATCTGTTGATAGAACTGGGACCTCATTTTTGAGAGCCTCAAGAGCAACCCTAGGACCGCCTTCATTTCGAGATGATACCAATAAGACAGAAGCTTTTTTGTAAAATTTGACTAATTCATCCTGACTAACCTCGCTAATAATTCTAATTTTACTTTCTAATTTATAGCTGTATATCAATGATTTAAGTTCTTCATATTCTTTACCAGATCCTATAATTACAAGTTTTGAGTTAATGTTTTTCCACCCTTTGATAAGAAGATCGAAACCTTTAACTTTCTCCAATCTTCCAACAGACAGAGCATATTCATTTGTTTTGATGTCAGAATTACTATTCATCATTGGCGACCACCAATTTGAAACTACTTTTGATTGAACCTTTAAGTTAGCAACTGCTTTTGAAGAAACTCCTATTACTAAATCAGCCTTTTCGTATGCATTTAAGTTTTTCTTTATGCCATGAATTGTTGATACATGCTTAAAAGAAGTGAAATATTTTACTATGTTTATAATTTTTGTTGTTTTTGTACCGTGCGAATGCACTATATCTGGATTAATATTTTTAATTAATAAAGATAGTTTTACAATGTTATAAATTGATCTTCTTCCAAAGTTTTTTATTTCTTTAGTGTCTAGATGCTTATCAAATTTTTTTATAATATTTGACGAAACTATCAGACTAATATCTGAATTATTTTTTTGGACTCCTGCTAGCTCATTAACATGCTGCTCGATGCCTGCAAATGAGTCGCTCATTACTATGTGAAGGATATTCATCGTCTATTGAGCTTCTTTAAGATTGTATATGCTAATTTTTCAACTTCACGCATTACATCAAAGTGTTTGTTTTGAGGTCGCAATTTTAGATTATAAAGACCGTCAGCCATTAAAGTTTTATCTAAACAGCCAATCCTTCTCTCATTTATTAATGCATTTATATTCTTCACTATCTTGTTTGAATTTTTTGCATCCATATCAAATAAAAAACTTTGTCCTGAAGATGACAGACTTTCATAAACCATATTAACACTATCTTTTGTTATGACTTTTATGGAGGCGCTGTGGAGAATATCTTGATATTTATTTTTAACATTATTGTTATGTACATCTTCAAAACTGATATTTTTGTAGCTTTCTAACAAATTTTTAATTTTATTATTCATTGAGCTGGGGGTTCTTCTTGAATTAAATATATGCCAAATTTTATATGGATAGATTGAAGCCAAGAAACAAATTTGCTCTAAAATATAGTCTTCATCGAACTCATAATGTTTATTTATACCTCCAATAGAAAACATGCCCAATGAATCTTCGGTGGGCCCATCATAGATCTTTGATAAAGAACCTTCAAAAAAAATGGATTTCTGCTTACTTAATCTTTTATGCAAATCATGGTTGGGAACACAAATATAATCAAACTTTTTTCTAAAAACGATATTAGGACATAATATAGATATTGCTTTTGCCTTTTTAAATCTTTTTTTCAGATTAATCATCTCCAAATGCGTATTGCTACCAGCTCCAATAATTAAATCAAAACCAATATTCTCAACTCCATCTATACCTTTACTTAATAGGCCAAATGTTATTAACTCGAGAATTTGATTCAATACTGTACTTGCCTTAATCTCTGTTATATTGATATCTTGCGTACTGCCAATCTCTTCCAGTAAAGCTTCTACCTGCTTTTCATGGCCTAGTTTTCCATCTTTAACCCATAAAATGTTCATAAATTAATACGTTTTTGCAATTAACACTTTGGTATAATACCGATATGTCTGATTATAAATCTATTTTTCTTTCTGATATTCACCTGGGATCTAAAGGATGCCAGTCAGATTTTTTAAATAATTTCCTCAATAATCATTCTTGCGATAATCTTTTTTTAGTTGGAGATATTATCGACTGTTGGAGGCTTAAGTCAAAGTTATATTGGCCTCAATCTCATAGTGATGTTTTTAATAATTTCTTAAATAAATCAAAAGAGGGCACAAAGGTTTTTTATATAACTGGAAACCATGATGATTTCTTGAGACTTTATCAGCCACTTGAACTTGGTAATATAGAACTCAAAGAGGAACATTCATACACAACCGTAAGAGGAAAAAAGCTTCTAATTATTCACGGTGATCAATTTGATGTTGTAACTAGATATGGAAAAAGGCTATCCATTCTTGGAGACAAAATATATACAATTCTTCTTAAAATAAATATTGTTCTAAATTATTTCAGATCACGACTGGGCTTTGGCTATTGGTCCATGGCAAAATATCTAAAAGACAAGGCAAAAAAGAAGGTAAATAAAATGTCAGATTATGAGGAGTCTCTATCAAATGAATGCAAAAGGCGTAATTTTGATGGTCTTGTTTGCGGACACATTCATAAAGCTGAAATTACTACAAT
>JAQWXQ010000083.1 GCA_029254395.1 SAR86 cluster bacterium
AAATAATATTCCAGCAAACCATAACCCTGGCATTAAGAGATAGTAAAAAAGCCCATTTCTGTAAACCACTCTTATGGATAAATACTCAGGGTCATGATGAGGCCTGTGGAGGTTATATAAAATTGGAACTGAATGACATAGTCTATGCCATAGATATTGAGCAAGATCATCAAAAATTAGCAGCAACCCTACTATGGCAAAGATACTCCAATCTGATATCAAGCCTTTGACACTAGGCGCAAACATATCAGTTAACCCATATGCCAACGCAAAAGCCAAGGGTTGGGCAAGAAATAGAACTTGAAAAAAACTAAAAAACTCAACAACACCATCTTTGGTTCTTTGCCCATTTTTATTAAAGAAGTTTGTAAACAATATCTCCAATAAAACTAAAGAGAAAAATATTGTAAGTACGGCTATTTCATGAATTTCCATAGCCTAAAGAATTCTATGTTTTCCTCTAAGGATTTCTATATACATCAAGTGATCGGCAACAAAGCTATACAATGGGTATGTGAATGTTGCTGGTTTATTTTTCTCTACAAAAAAATGTGCAACCCATGCAAACCCATACCCACTTATTAAGCTAAAAAAAATAAATTTAATCTCAAAAGATAAGAAGAAATTTATTAAAAAATATAACGAGAAAGTAGTCCCGATGAAATGTAATAGCTTGGTAGTTTTATGGCTATGTTCTGATATGTAGTAAGGATAAAAATCTTTAAAATTTGTATATTTTTTTTCCATTATTTTCTCTCCGGTAAGCCGCTTATTCTTGTAATCGTTGAAGTTGTAGCAGCCCTTCTATGCTCGGATAGCGCCTGATAGTCCTCATCTGCATACCAAGCTTCTGCGTGGCTCTTTGAGGGAAAGCTAAATAGTATGACGCGCCCTTCCACTTTATTATCGCCCTCTACATGAACAACATTATCATCATAAGTTATAAACTCTCCAGAGTGTCTCTTAAGAATCTGAAAGAAACCTTTTTCATATTGCCTATAAATATTTATATCGTGTATTTGTAAATTAGCAATCATATAGACTTTAATATCCTCCATGCTAACCTCCGCCTCCATTGGCGGCTTTTGCTATTTCTCTAAACATTGAAATATGTGCATCTTTGGACTCTTGTCTTTCTGAAGTAAACCTATAATTTGATGAGGTTTTGGCTATTACTACATTGGTGATTGGATCAATATAGATATATTGGTTATATACTCCTGAAGCAGTGTAGTCAGTATCAGGGAATCCAGGGACCCACCACTGAAATCCATATCCCCAAGTGTTTGCTGATAAATCTCCAGCCATTGGTTGGACATGAGGTGCGTCAAGGAAATATGAAGCTTCAACCCACTCACTAGGAACAATTTGGCGGCCCTCCCATGATCCTTTATTAAGGTATAACTGACCAAACTTTGCGTAATCTCTAAGAGTTGCATTTAGGCCTCCAAGCGCCATCGCATCTCCAACAGAGTCTGTTAGATAATATGCATCGCTTTCCATGCCAATTTTATTCCAAATTTTTTCGTATAAATAATCTTCTAATGGCTTGCCTGTAACTTCCACTATCAACATACCCAACATTTGTGAGTCTATGCTTACATAGTGATTATATGTTCCCGGCTCTCTTTCTCTTTCAAGAGTTTTGGCAAACTTTCTAAATGGCGTGCCTAAGGCCACTGCTTCACCAAATTTATTTATATCTGATTCAGGATCTCCATAATCCTCATTGAACCTTACCCCCGAAGACATCTGTAGAAGATCTTTTATCGATACTCCTTCATATCCCGTGTTATAAAAATCATCAAGATATTTTGTTATTGGATCTTCAATACTGTCTATCAGGCCATCATTCAGAGCTATACCAACAAGAGCTGATAGAAATGATTTAGCCACAGACCAAGAAATATGTTGACTAGCTGCATCATTGCCATTCCAGTAATTTTCGTAGAGCATGACGCCATCTTTAAGAACTATTAGGCCGTCTGTATTGTAATGCTTAAGTGCATCTTGAAGATTAACATCAAGCCCATTTGGGTCGGTAAAACCATTTGGTAAATTAAACTCTGAAGTTTCAAAAGTATATGTGTTTTCAGCAGCCTTGATAGGGCTCGTATAGTTAAATATCTCCTTCATATTAATAAAGTTATATGAAATTTTATCTTCATTATATAAGTTCAACATATTATTGAGCCTAATGAGATTAGGCCCATAAATAAAACCAGCACCAATAAGGACTAGCAAAAATGCTATTGAAAAATATTTAATCAAGACTTTATATTACACATTGAGCAAATTTTGTTGTTCGATGGGTCTCGCAAGTATCCAAGGTAGGCTTTTATTCCGCCGCCCTCTCTAACGCCTGGAGGATCTTCACATGTTACTCCTCCATTCTCTTCACCTACTTTGTGCCATTTATTAATGGTATCACCGTCTTTTGCCTTAAACCCAATTGTTGCTCCATTTCCATGAGATGCCGGATTTCCGTCAAGAGGCTCTGTAATTAGAAAAGTCACTCCTCCTTCCAAGAAATACATATACCTTACAACTCCTCCATGACCTATGTGTTTGAATCCAGGCTTTGCTCCCAAAACGCCAAGCGTTGCGTCGTAAAATTTCTTAGATGCTTCTATGTCTGTTGCTCCAAGCATGATGTGATTAAACATGATTTTCCCCTTTTTTATAAAAATTAATCTCTATTACTTTACTATAGTCTATTTGAAAATATTCAGCTGATGCATTATTTTTTAAAAAAAATAACATTTTTATCTTCCAGCCAACAACTCCAATTTCTCTGTTCTGCAACAACATGAAAAGTCTTTTCTGAATAAAATATTACATGTGTTGGGTCTCTTCTATAGTACCAATTCTCAAAGCTTATTGAATTGTCAAACAATGAGGTCATTACTGCCAAAATCCCATTCTTCTTTAAGATCTCGTCCATCTTATTAAACTCTGTTAGAGGGTTGTAAAAATGCTCTGCTGCTTCAGTGCAAGTTATGAATTCATACTTGTTTTTGAAAACTCTTTTGTCAGGATAAAAATAAGGGTCATATAAATCTATTTTAAAACCTTTCTTTTTAAGAATATCTGCAAGAGCTGGCCCATGCCCACAGCCATAATCTAAGCCAAAATCATTTTTTTGTAGGTACTTTTCGAGAGGGTCTGTTACTTTTGAAAGAAATTTTCTATACCCTTCATCTTGTATGACATTATTATGTTCTTCATACCTTTCTTTTTCATTGTCAGAGCTCAAGTAATGATCTGGATCTAAAAATCTTGCTTCGCAGTTATTGCAATACCAGTGCCGCTTCAAGTCATTTGATGTTTTAAAAGAGACGGTATCTTGGCTTGAACAAACTAAGCAATGCATGGGTTTGTTAGCCTTAAGACTCTATAACTTTTTTTATGCCCTCTATTGAAATGAGCATGCCATGATGCACGCCATCAGCAAAAACCTCAGGATCAATTTCGGTCGTCCATAACAGGGTGGATTGATCTTGGCCTGCTGAGGAGATTTTCATTGTAGCTAAGTGGTGATCTATTTTGGAAGGAGTTTTGATAGCAGAATATTGTAAGGTCATGTTTTCATCATCATTTAATAATATCTCTTCGGTAACACTGCCTATACCGTCCATATCAAAAGACCGAAGGTTGCCAACTAGAGATATTGATTCAATTGAGGGCACCCAGTCTGATCTTGATACATCAGATAGAACTTCCCAAAGAGCCTCTGCTGAACAATTAAACAATACTTCTTCTTTTAAGATTTTCATGAATTTATCTTAGCACTAATAATTTATTATTTTATGAAATCTTCTTTTGAATGTTAGTATAAATGCATATTTTT
>JAQWXQ010000117.1 GCA_029254395.1 SAR86 cluster bacterium
GAGCTTCTTCTTCAGCAGGAGCTTCTTCTTCAGCAGGAGCTTCTTCTTCAGCAGGAGCTTCTTCTTCAGCAGGAGCTTCTTCTTCAGCAGGAGCTTCTTCGTCTGCTGCTTTAGCCTCTTCCTCAGCTTTAGCCTCGGCTGCCTTAGCCTCTTCCTCTGCTTTAGCCTCTTCTTCTGCAGCTTTAGCTTCAGCTTCAGCTGCTTCTTTAGCTGCTTTTTCTACCAATGCTTTTTTTGCATCAATCTTTTCCTTTTTGGCATCAAGCTTAGCTTGAAGCTCTTCAGGTGAAAGTTTTGCCTCTTTGACTAGTTTTTTTACTCTGTCGCTTAACTGTGCGCCTTTTGAAACCCAGACATCAAGCTTCTCAAGATCTACTCTTAAACGCTCTTCTTGCCCACGCGCAGATGGATTAAAAAACCCAAGCCTTTCAATAAAAGAACCATCTCTAGGCTTTCTTTCGTCTGCTACTGTTACAAAATAATAAGGGTTCTTTTTTGCCCCGCTTCTTGCCAATCTAATTATTACCATATTTGTGTATTTATTCTTAATGTTAAAAAAGATGTGTATTTTAGGGCAACCTTGCTCATATTGATAGTATTAATAAAAAACTTTTGCTTTTATAATACAAATTATGAATTTTATTACGCAAGTTACTGTTTCAGTAATCATATATTTTCTTTTAAGAATTTTTTTAAAAGATCGAAGATCTGTTTATATATCATCTGCTGCATCATCATTTTCGTATATTTTTCTTTACTCATTAGCCTATGGAATAATTTCCAATACTCCCGATATCCATTTTGTTGTTACTGGGCTGAGTTTGATATTTATTTTTATAGCTTTTTATGAAATGGTTGTTCTTGAAAAAACAATGTTAAATTTAAAAAATGGTGATTTTAATGATATGCCTAAATTCTCAATAGAAAAAAGCTATAAAATAGTTTTTAAGATATTGGGCATAGGTTTGCTGTTTTTAATACTTTCTTTTTTATCTGGCTTTGTGATCCAGTCAATTTTTACTACTAATTTAATTATTAAAGTTACTTTTGCTTCTATTGCTCTTGTTATCTACTTGATTACTCTTATAGGTATTAAGAAGTTTAATCTTACAATTAAAAGTTCTGTAAGAAATTTGTTTATTGCCTTGTGTGCAGTTTGGATCGCATATATTGGAAACGTTATATTCATTTACAATTAGTTTATGATTGAAAATCCTTCTTTAATATACTTACTTACAACTTTATTCAGCCTTTTAGTACTGAGCGGATTTTTTTCTGGCTCTGAAACAGGAATGATGGCATCAAATAAAGTTAAACTAAAAAATTTATCTAAGAAGCCTCACAAGGGTGCTAAAAGAGCGCTTGAGTTGCTCAAAAGGCCTGATCAATTACTATCAACCATTCTTGTAGGAAATAACTTTGCAAATATTCTTGCATCTGCAATTGTTACGTTAATAATGATTGAATATTTTGATGGCAATGTATTCCTTGGGTCAATTCTCCTCACAATAGTAATACTCATATTTTCTGAAATAACACCAAAAACTATTGCTGCAATAAAGCCTGAGGTATTTGCAACAAAGTCATCATTCCTTCTTAAAGGTCTGCTATATATATTTAGGCCCCTCATTATTCTTATCAACAAGGTTAGTTCGATTTTTTTAAAACTGTTTAATGTCAGTCTTAAAGATGCTAACGATAATGACAATTTAAATACGGAAGAGTTAAAAACACTTTTAGACGATTCTGGGGATCTTATACCAAAAAGTTATAGATATATTCTTTCCTCTGTTTTAGGAATGGAAGAGCTGGTAGTTGAAGACATCATGGTTCCAATTTCCGAAATAATAGGAATAGATTTATCTAAAAACAAGGAAGCTGCAAAAACAATAATTGAATCTGCTGAATATACAAGACTGCCAATATATGAAGAAGATATTGACAATATTGTTGGTATTCTGCACCTCAAAGATTCAAATGAATTCTTGAATAGATATGATGAAGATGTAAAAGATAAACTATTAAAATCATATTTTGTTGCTCAATCTACTGCATTAATGAAGCAATTAAAAGAATTTCAAATACATGATAGAAATATGGGTCTAGTAGTGGATGAATATGGTGAAATTCAAGGCTTAATAACTATTGAAGATATATTTAAAGAAATTGTTGGCAAGTTTGGCAGTACAAATGAAGAAGAGTTGGATGACGATTTTATTAGATTAAGTGCTAATTCAATTTTAACAACTGGAAACTATAAAATAAGAGATATCAATAAATCAGCAAGTTGGAACATATCAGAAGATTCTGCAAAGACTATTAATGGTCTAATTACAGAGCATTTAGACTTTATACCTCAAGCAAGCTTATGCTTGGAAATAGGCAAGTATAGGTTTGAGGTGCTTGAAATTGAAGATAATTTTATATCTAAGGTCAAAATAAAAAGAGAGGCATAAGCCTCTCTTTTTATTTCAATTTGTAATTATTATAGATAACAAACTATCAAGCCCAAGATAACTGAAAGAGCAACTCCAGAATGTATTACAGCTTTAACAGATGTAATGGCTACATTCATTTTTCCCCAAACGGCATTTGCTTCAATTATAGCTATTAACACCAAACCAACCCAAAGCGATAATAGTGATTCTTCTAAGCTCAAGATGGTATTTCCGATTGCTGTTCCATGAGCAGAATAGACCATAAACCATAACATTGGAATTGAGAATAAGGTGTTTGTTCTTGATGCGAGACCGGCTTTTGCACCAGCGTCAGCAGCATCAGGAGCTCCTGCTATAACTTTCTTTTGGTTTGGCCATATTATCAACCAGACATTAAGAAACATAAATGTGCCTAATACAGCACCTAAAATTATACTTATATTTATTGCGATACTTAAATAGTGAATGAGATATAAGCCTGTTATAAAAGTAAACAAAGCTGCATATCTAAAATACCATAAAGCATTTGGGACTAGTTTTTGAACAACATCAGATTTTGCTGATGGCTCTGAAACTTTAAAGTATTCTGTTTGAACAAAATTAAAATAATAAAGAAGTCCAATCCAGGTTATTCCAAATAAGACATGTAAAGCTCGAAATAAAACATCTAAAAAATCCATTTTTTTCTCCCTAAAAAAGTGATAAGTCAATATTATCCTAAAATCTAAATTTATCTAGTCTATAAAATAAAAAACGAGGCAAATGCCTCGTTTTTTTTAAGAAAAAGCTGAAATTACATCATTCCGCCCATTCCTCCCATTCCGCCCATTCCGCCCATATCAGGCATTGGTGGCATTGGTGAGTCATCTTTTGGAATGTCAGTAACCATTGCTTCAGTTGTTATCATCATGCCTGCAACAGATCCAGCTGCCTGAATAGCTGTTCTAGTCACCTTTGCAGGATCTAAAATACCCATATCAATCATGTCTCCATAGTCTCCGGTTGCAGCATTAAATCCGTAAGATCCGCTACCCTCTTTAACATTTGCAACAATAACTGAGGATTCTTCACCAGCATTAGAAACGATCTGCCTGAGTGGAGCTTCAAATGCTTTTCTGGCAATATTTACTCCAACATTTTGATCGTCATTATCACCAGTAACTTTTTCTACAGCTTCTAAACATCTAATTAAAGCAGAGCCGCCTCCAGGGACTACACCCTCTTCAACTGCAGCTCTAGTAGAATGAAGAGCATCTTCAACTCTTGCTTTCTTCTCTTTCATTTCAACCTCAGATCCTGCACCTACTTTAATAACTGCAACACCACCGGCAAGCTTTGCTACTCTCTCTTGAAGTTTTTCTTTGTCATAATCTGATGAGGTTTCTTCAATTTGTGATCTGATTTGATTAACACGAGCAGCAATTGCTTTTTCATCACCAGCTCCGTCAATAATCGTTGCATTGTCTTTGTTTAAAACAATTCTCTTTGCAGTACCTAAATCATCAATTGAAGCGCCTTCCAAAGTCAGTCCAACCTCTTCAGAAATTACAGTTCCTCCAGTAAGAATAGCTATATCTTCAAGCATTGCTTTTCTTCTATCACCGAAGCCTGGAGCCTTACATGCTGCTGCTTTTACTATTCCACGCAGATTATTTACAACTAATGTTGCAAGCGCTTCACCTTCAATATCTTCAGCAATTATAAGAAGCGGCCTACCTGCTTTTGCCACTGATTCAAGCAATGGCAGTAAATCTCTAATATTTGATATCTTTTTATCAAATAAAAGAATTAAAGGCGTTTCAAGTTCAACTGTCATATTGTCCTGATTTGTTATGAAATAAGGAGATAGGTACCCTCTATCAAACTGCATACCTTCAACAACATCCAGCTCATTTTCAATACCACTTCCTTCTTCAACCGTAATTACACCCTCTTTGCCTACTTTTTCCATAGCTTCAGCGATTATCGCACCAACAGCTTCATCACCATTTGCAGAAATAGTTCCAACCTGAGCAATAGCTTTGTTGTCTGCGCAAGGAACGCTTAAGCCTTTCACATGCTCAACTGCAGCAGAAACGGCTTTATCTATACCTCTTTTAAGATCCATTGGATTCATTCCAGCAGCAACTGCTTTGTTACCCTCATTTACTATAGATTGTGCAAGAACAGTCGCAGTAGTAGTTCCATCTCCTGCTTCATCATTTGTTTGTGAAGCAACTTGTTTAATCATCTGTGCTCCCATGTTTTCAAATTTATTTTCTAACTCAATTTCTTTAGCAACAGATACACCATCTTTGGTTACAGTTGGTGCTCCAAATGACTTATCTAAAACAACATTTCTTCCTTTAGGTCCAAGTGTAACTTTAACGGCATCTGCCAAAATATTGACACCGTCTAACATTAGACTCCTAGCAGAGTCTCCGAATTTTACGTCTTTTGCTGACATTTTATATCTCCCTTTTTAACTTTTAATTTAAGATTCTATAACACCAAAAATATCGCTTTCCCCAAGGATTAGATATTCTTGACCATCAATTTTTACTTCACTGCCGCCATACTGACTAAATATAACAGTATCGCCAACACTAACCCCCATATGAGTTAATTCTCCAGAATCATTTTTCTTTCCTGGACCAACAGCAATAACTTTGCCTTGTGAAGGCTTTTCAGTTGCACTACCAGAAAGAATAATACCTCCAGCTGATGTTTTTTCTTCCTCTTGTCTTTCTACGACTACTTTGTCGTGTAAAGGTCTTAATTTCATAACTTCTCTCCTAGTAAAAAATTATTTTTTTTGAACTAATAATAGTTCGATATCATACCCAATAGTTAAGGGCTAAACACAAGAAATCAATAGATTAGGCAATCTTTTTTTTATAAATAAATAAAGCTAGAAATATACCAGAAAGGTTTGCCATCAAATCTGCAAACTCAAAATACCTATATGGATGGTAAAAATGAATTATCTCAATAATTAGCCCAAAGGAAAAAATAAGCGTTAAAAGCATAAGCTTTGAAAGCTTATAGTTTGAGAGTAAACCTAAAATTGATATATTAAAAAAAATTAAAGCATGCAATAACTTATCTGATAAAAAATTTAATGCAGCAATATTTGGGATTTTATAAGCAGGTATAATGCTAAGGTAACCAATTGTTAAAATAGACATAAAAAATAATATTCTAAAAAATTTATCCCATTTACGCATATTTATTTTTATAAAAGAGTATAAGTAGCATTGATGGCAAGGTTAGCAATGATGTAAATATAAAAAACATCATCCACCCTTGATTGTATCCTGAGATTAAAGCAAGTTGATCTACACCAATACCTGAGAAAAAGGATAAAATTTTCCCAAACACAGCCATCAGAGATGTAAAAAGAGCATATTGGAATGCAGTATATTCTTTTGAAACCAAGCTCGTAAGGAAAACTATATTAATAGTTCCAACTATACCGGCTGTTAAGCTGTCGAGCCCGACTACTATAGATAGGTTTAAAAGAGACTTGCCAGATACCGCCAGAAAGGCAAAGCCCAAATTAGTTATCATCATTAATATGGCTCCAAATATTAATGCATTATATATTTTAAAGACTTTAACCAGAAAGCCTCCAGCTAAAATGCCTACCATTGAACATATCAATGCAGTAGTTTTTGCTATTAGGGCTATTTCGTCTAGTGAAAAACCAATTTTATAATAAAAAGGAGATGTAACGGATCCAGCAACAATATCTGTTAATCTGTATGTTGCAATTATCGACATTAGAATAATTGATGCATATAAACCAAATCTGTTAAATATATCTTTTAACGGATTCCAGATTGAACCTATAAAAGTTAATTTATTAATTGATTTCTTATTGCTCTCACTTGTCAAACTTAAACCTATTAAACCTAAAAACATTGAAGCCGCCATAATCTTAAAAACTAATGGCCAACCAGCTCTGCTTGCAATTAGTAAAGCTCCAGTTGTTGCAAATAGCATGGCTAGTCTATATCCGTATTGATATGAACTTGCTAATAGCCCCTGATCTTCAATATCAGCAAGCTCAATACGGTAAGCATCTACTGCAATATCTTGAAAAGACCCAAATAACGCAATTAAAGCAATAAAGAAGGCAAGTAAAATAATATTTTCTTCAGGGCTAATAAAAGAAATTGCTAATAGAAATAAGATAATAAGAATATGCATTAAGGAGATCCAACCTTTTCTATTACCAATTTTATTAAATAAGGGTATTGAAGTACTATCAACTAAGGGTGCCCAAAATATCTTTAATGCATAAATAATTGTTATAGATGAAAACATTCCTATTTGTGAAATGCTTACATCTAGTGTTGCAAGCCAAATACCAACAGTTGAAAAAACTAATATATAAGGCAATCCAGATGTAAAGCCTAACAAAAAAATACTTAAGAGCTTGTAAATCATATTATGTCTTTAAGTATACCCCAGTCAAAAAAAGGGCCAGGGTCAGTTTTTCTATCTGGTGCAATATCAGAGTGTCCGATAATTCTATTCATTGATATTTCTGGATATGTTGAAACTAGTAGTTGTATCAATTTAATTAAAGAATCATATTGACGAAGATCAAATTCAGTGTTGTCGGTCCCTTCCAACTCAATTCCGATTGAATTGTTGTTACAGTTTTCTTTTCCTTCAAAAGACGACTCTCCTGCATGCCAAGCCCTATAGTTAAATGGAACAAACTGGATTATTTTTCCACTTCTTTTAATGTAAATGTGAGAAGAAACTTTTAAGCCCTGCAGTTTCTTAAAAGAAGTATGTGCATGTTGGTCAAGTTTGTTTAAAAAAAGATTCTCAACATTATTATTTCTATATTTACCATGGGGCAAACTAATGCTGTGAATAACAATCATATCAATAATGCTTGTATTTGGTCGGTCGTTGAAGTTTGGAGAACTCAAGAAAGTTGTGTCTGTCAGTCTATGCTTTTTTATTTCCATTTATCTTAATTTAGGAGGCAATTTAAAATAAATATTCTCCTCATCGACACCATGCTCAACTATCTTAGCGTTTGTATGATTTTTAACCGCAGCAGCTATTTCTTGAACTCTTTCCTCAGGTGCCGATGCCCCAGCAGTAATAGATATTTTATTTAACCCTTCCATTTGATTTAAATTGAGATCACTAAATGAATCTATGAGAACAGATTTACAGCCACATTTTTCTGCTAGTTCTTTAAGTCGATTTGAATTTGAGCTATTTTCTGAGCCCACAACAATCATAAAGTCAGACTCAAGAGCAAGTTGCTTAACTGCATCTTGTCTATTTTGAGTTGCGTAACAAATATCATTTTTTTTTGGTATTTTGATATCTGGAAATCTTTGTTTAAGCAAAGAAATGATTGATTTTGTATCATCCACGCTAAGCGTTGTTTGAGTAACAATTGCTAAATTTTTGGGTTTGCTGACTTCTATCTCTAAAGCCTCCTTATCATCTTGCACTAAATAAATGTTGCTATTTTCTTTGTCTATGTGCCTTCCCATTGTTCCTTCCACTTCAGGATGACCTTCATGACCAATTAGAATGATGTCTCTGTTGGCTCTTGCATGTCTTACAACCTCCATATGTACTTTTGTTACTAATGGGCAGGTTGCATCGTAAAAATCTAGATTTCTTTCCTTTGTCTCAACCTCAACCTTGTTAGAAACACCATGTGCACTGAAGATTACAAGGGATCCATCCGGTATTTCATCAATTTCTTCAATAAATACGGCTCCTCTTCTTTTAAGATCTTCTACAACAAATTTATTATGAACAACTTCATGTTTTACATACACAGGTGCGCCATGTATCTCAAGCGCTCTATTCACAATATCAATTGCCCTATCAACACCGGCACAAAACCCTCTTGGGTTAGCAAGCTTGATGAGTCTTTCAGTTGCTTTCATGTTTATAAAAAAATTCAGACAGGATTAATATAACTGCGCCAAATGAAATAAAAGCATCTGCTGGATTGAATACAAAAAAAGAATAATCCATGACTATCAAGTGAAACATGTCTGTGACTTGTCCATCTGGAGCTCTATCAATCAAATTGCCTATTGCTCCAGCAATAATCATCGCAAGACTATAAATCTTTACTTTATTTTTTTCTGATCTAAGTAGGTAGATAAGATAATAAACAATCAAAAGACCAACTATAAATATTATATTTGAGAAGAGTTTTTGGTCTAAATCTAGAAACCCAAAAGCAATGCCAGAATTATAAATCAGCAAATAATCAATGAAAGGTATCAAAGGCTCTGATTGTCCAAATATTAAATTTTTAATAGAGTGTTCTTTAATAAAAAAATCAACCAAAACTAAAATTAATATAAAAATATATGGGTAGATTTTATACAAAATGCCTAAGCTCTCCATCATTTTCGATATTCTCTACACATCTAGAGCATGCTTCTTCATGACCTTCAATAGTTCCAACAGATTTACATCTATGCCAACATCTTGAACATTTTGGATCGTCTGAAACAGAAATTTCTATTGAAAAACTATCAGCTTTTTTAATCTGAGCATCAGTTGAAATAAAAATAAAATGGAGCTCTTTCCCAATCTTTTGCAACAAATTATAGTCTTCATCTTCCAAGTGCAAGGTGACAATGGAGTCGAGCGATCCTTTAATATTATTTTCAGATCTCATATTTTCTATAGATTGATTCACGAGATCTTTAATCTCAAAAATTCTTGACCAATTTTCAGAAGTTATTTTAACTTCGTTATATATTTCCTTATAACCATATGTATTAAGGAAAATTGATTCTCCCTGCTCTTTCAGAGATGGATGTGTTTGCCATATTTCTTCAGCTGTATAAGAAAGAACTGGCGCTATAAGCCTAACAAGAATATTGCATATGTAATCCAGACTTGTTTGACATGATCTTCTGGCATGTGAATTTTTGCCAGTGGTGTAAAGCCTGTCTTTTACAATATCTAAATAAATTCCACCGAGCTCATTTACACAAAAGTTATGGATTTTTTGAACAGCAGTATGGTATGAGTAATTGTCATAATCCTTGATAACATTTTTTTCAAGATTTTTTGTAGCATTAATAATCCATTTATCCAGCTCAACTTGATCTTTCATCTCTATAGAATCTTTATTACTGAAATCATTGAGATTTCCTAATACAAATCTCAATGTATTTCTAATTCTTCTGTACTGATCTGAAACTCTTTTTAAGATCTCATCAGATGCAACCATCTCACTTCTAAAGTCAGTAGAAGCAACCCATAATCTTAAAATATCTGCACCAAGACTATCCCAAACTTTTTGAGGAGATACTACGTTACCAAGCGACTTAGATTGTTTCCTACCATTCTCATCGACTACAAAACCGTGGGTTAAAACTGACTTATATGGAGCTCTATTATTCATAGCCATTGAAGTTAGCAATGAGGATTGAAACCAGCCTCTGTGCTGATCTGAACCTTCAAGGTATAGATCCGCAACAGTTCCTAATCCAAATCTATTATCAGTCACAGCAGAATGTGTGACACCTGAATCGAACCATACATCAAGAGAATCTGTAACTTTAATGTACTCATCGTGGTCGTCTATGAATGCTGAAAGATCCAAAGAATTCCAGGAAGATATGCCCTCTTTCTCAATAAGATCAGCAAATTTAATAAATAATTTATCTTGATTGGGGTGAATTTCTCCTGTTTCCTTGTGAATTACTAGGGTAATCGGAACACCCCAGTTTCTTTGTCTAGATATACACCAATCAGGTCTATCCTTAAGCATTGAGTTAATTCTTTGAAGCCCCCAAGATGGCTCCCATTTAACACTATCAACCGCCCCTTGAGCATCTGATAAAAGATTGGCTTTATCCATTGAAATAAACCATTGCGCTGTTGCTGTAAAAATTAAAGGAGTTTTATGTCTCCAGCAATGTGGATAGGAATGATCATAATCTTCTACTGATATTAGTGCATTTACCTCATTAAGTTTTTGGATAATTTTTTCATCTGCTTTTAGTGGAGGTAGGCCCTCAATAAAATCAAAATCAGATGTAAATAAAGCTCTAGCATTTAAAGCTTTGTATACCTCAATATTATTTTTTTTACATACGTTGAAATCATCTAATCCATGTGCCGGAGCTGTATGAACACAACCCGTACCTGCCTCAGTTGTAACATGGTCACCCTCTAACAAATATGAATTTCTTTCTACAAATGGGTGTTCAAGCTTAATGCTTCCAAATGCACTACCTTTAGCTGCTGATATAGTTGTCATCTCAGAATTCCATCTTTGATTACAAGAAGCGATCATTTCCTCCGCAATTATGATAAATGCATTATCTTTTTTTACTAATGCATAATTAAGATCAGGGTTAATGCAAACGGCAACATTCGATGGAATCGTCCATGGTGTAGTAGTCCAAATTACAAATGAAATATTATCAATATTTTGTTGATTAAAGACTTCGTTAACCTTGTTTATATGTTCAGAGGATACTTTGAAGCTAACATCAATAGACTTAGAAACTTTGTCCATATACTCAACTTCAGCTTCGGCTAATGCTGAGCCGCAGTCTTGGCACCAGTTAACTGGCTTTTCCCCTTTTTGTATATGGCCTTTTTCAAAAATTTTTCCAAGGGATCTAACAACATCCGCTTCGAAAGTTGAATCTAGGCTTTTATATGGGTTATCCCATTCACCAAAAACTCCAAGCCTTATGAAGTCTTCTTTTTGTTTGTCTATTTGCGTAAGGGCATACTCTTTACAAGCTTGCTGGAAAAGCTTTTTATCAGTGACTACCTCGCTTCGTCTACCATGTTTTTTTTCTACATTTAGTTCAATGGGTAAGCCATGGCAATCCCATCCAGGCACATATGGTGCGTCGTACCCACTTAAAGTTTTTGATTTAATAGTAATGTCTTTTAAAATTTTATTAACTGAATGCCCTAAATGGATTGGCCCATTTGCATAAGGAGGGCCGTCATGGAGAATGAACCTCTTATTACCATTATTAAGCTTCCTTATCTTGCTATACAGATCAATATCATTCCAAAAACTTAAGATTTCAGGCTCTTTCCTGGGCAAGCCAGCTTTCATTGATAATTCAGTTTCTGGTAAGTTGAGAGTGTCTCTGTAGTTAGTAGCCATAAGTATTTATTTTAATAGCCCTTTAGCTATTGATATATCTTTCTGAATCTGAGATTTTAACAGATTAAGATCTTTAAACTTCTTTTCATTTCTAATTTTATGCTTAAATTCAACTTTTAATCTTTTTGAATATATATCTTTATCAAAATCAAATAGATGGACTTCCAAAACAGGCTTAGTTCCATTAACGGTAGGTCTAACTCCCATGTTAGCAATACCCATATGGCTTTCTTCATCAAGCAAGCATTGGACTGCATAGACACCTGAAATTGGTAACTTCTGCTTGGGAATCCATAAATTAGCAGTTGGAACACCAATAGTTCTCCCAAGCTTCTGACCACCAACAACTTTGCCAGAAAAAGTATATGGTCTCCCTAAGAGTTCAGAAGCCAATAAGAAATTATTTTCTAGCAAAGAGTCTCTTATTCGTGTGCTACTCACCCTCTCTTCCTTATATAAAAAAGTAGGAGTATTTGATATAGAAATATTATTTGAATCACCCCAATTTTTTAAAAATTCAAAGTCCCCTGCCCTGTTTGCACCAAATCTAAAATCATCTCCAACCTTTAAAGAAACTAAATCAAGGGAACCTAATATTTCTTCTATAAAAATTTCTGGCGTCATAGTTTGAAGAGCATTATTAAATTTCAAAAAAAAAGCAAAGTCGATACCCTCGGCATCTAAAAGTCTTACTTTCTCCCTCCAGGGAGATAGTCTCGGAGGAGAAATTCCAATGTTATTATTTTTTTTTGCAAAGTATTCTGATGCGTGCGGCTCAGTAAAAAAGACAATAGTTTTAGAATTTCTATTTTTTGCATCCTTTTTGATAGATTTAAGAATAGACTTATGGCCTAAATGCAGACCATCAAAATTTCCGATAGTTGCTGAAAATTTAATATTTGGGAACCTTTTTTTAAAAAGATTAAGATTATTTTGGCCTCTTATTAGATACATTTTACTCTGATAGTAATTTCTTAAATTCATTTCCAAGAAGTATTTTAATACATGCAAAATAGATTAGAACCGCTGCCGTTACCTCAACGAATAACAAGAGTACTCTCATTAACGCACCTAAATTCATAAAATGGAAATATTGATTAAATAGATAGAGGAATACTGATAAAACAACGCATGATATAAATAGAGATAGATTGAATCTATTTAAAGGACTGCTGAGTTTGATAATTCCTTGATTAGCTAAGACACTCTCAAGAATCAATACGCTAACTAATGCAGCAATAGAGCTTCCCATTGCAATCCCTACATGCCCATACCCATATACAAAAGCAAATAAATAATTGAGAGCAATGTTCAAAATCAATGAAATAAATGCAATTAGAACAGGAACTTTTGTTAATTTTCTAGAGAAAAAAGTGGGTATTAAGATCTTCATTAGCATAAAAAACGGAAGTCCTAATGCTAAAACCTCAAGACTCAATGAAGTTTTTAAAACATCAAAGTTTGTAAACTCTCCTCTAAAAAAAATCGTAGTAACTATTTGTTCAGCACAAAAATATATCCCAATACATGAAGGCAAACCAATTAGTAGTACTATTTTTTGAGACTTTTTAACATTAGCTACGAAATCTTTTTTGTTATTTTCGAAATCTATATTCGAAAGCAGCGGAAGAAGTACTGTTCCTATTGCAATAGCAAATACTCCCATTGGTAATTGAATTAACCTGTCAGATATATAAAGCCATGTAGGGCTCCCAGTTTCAAGCAAAGATGCAAATATTGTATCAACTAAAATATTTATCTGCATAATACCACCTGCAAATAATGCTGGCAGCATAACCAATAAAACTTTTTTTACTCCAGGGTGATTGAAGTTAAATTTTGGAATGGGAATTCTATCAATCGCAGATAATGGAGCAATTTGAATCAATAATTGCAGAGTGCCTGCCACTAAAACACCCCATGCCAAGGGATAGATAGGTATTGAATAGAGAGGTGCTATTTTATAAGCAGTTACAATCAAGCAAAAATTAAAAACTATAGGAGTTGCTGCTGGAATTGAAAACTTTGAATGGGTATTTTGAATTCCAGATGCAAAAGCAACTAGAGATATTAAGGATAGGTAAGGAAACATAATTCTTAATATATCTATAGAAATACTTTGCTTTACTGGATCAGAGTAGAAGCCTGGAGCGAATATCATAACTACTAACGGTGAAAAAAGTAAAACAACCACAGTGAAGCAAAATAGAAAGGTTAATAACGTTCCAAAAAGAGAATTTAAAAACTCTTTTGCTTGGTGATCATTCTTTTTTTTGTAATATTCGCTGTAGACTGGGATAAAAGCTTGATTAAAAGCCCCTTCTGCAAAAAACCTTCTAAATAAATTTGGAATTTTAAAGATAACAACAAAAATATCGTGCAAGTATGAGGCTCCAAGCAATCCAGTTGTGGCAATGTCTCTTATTAGCCCAAATATCCTTGATAGACTCGTCCAGCCACTTACTTTTTTAATTGAATTTAAAAGGTTTGAATTTTTTTTGATAACTTGATTCAAGTGATTTTATTTATTTGCATCAAAATCAAGCGCTACTGAATTTATACAATACCTTAGTCCAGTTGGATCAGGTCCATCCTCAAAAACATGTCCTAGATGAGCATCGCATTTTGAACACTTAATCTCAGTTCTTGTCCTTGAGAGAGAATTATCTTCATGTTCAGTAACTGATGCATCTTTAATTGGTACGAAAAAACTTGGCCATCCGCAACCAGCATCAAACTTTGTCTGTGATTCAAAAAGAGGTTCTGAACAACATATACATTTGTAGGTGCCGCTCTCATCGAAATCCCAATACTTGCCTGTAAATGGCCTTTCTGTTGCAGATTCCCTTGTCACTTTAAAAGATTCTTCTGATAAGGAATCTTTCCACTCTTGATTGGTTTTATTTATCTTGGTCATCCAACAATTGTAATAAATATAATTGACTAAATGTAGTGAAAATAGATATTAACTTTTATTAAATATATCGTTTATGTTATTTGCACCGTCCAAAAACTCTAAAACTAGTTCGGCTGACGGAGAATATATTCTTCTCCTTTTATCTACTGTAGAGGACTCTTCAATGATATAACCAAGTTCAACAGCCTGTTTCAAAACTTGTAGTCTTTTAATTCTCGATGCATATTTCTGTGGAACTAGAGATATTGCGTGTTCTTGAGAAATTTCACTGCCTTCAAAATACTCAACCATAAAGGTTAGAAGAAAGAAGTATCGATAAACATCGTGCCTAAAAAATCCCATTATGCTAGATACATCATTATCTAGAAGAACTACTAATAACTTCTTTATTATAGGCAATGCATTATCAAGCATTTCTAACTCATGTTCATTGCTAATTGTTAGATTTTTTTTGGGGACTTCTCTTGTCATAACTGCCATATACTCCTATAAATAGTAAATATATTGGGCTTCCAATAACAAAAAAAATATATTAAATAAATATATATATTTACTGTTTTACTAAATACTAACAGAATTTACTAGTAAATAGTTTACAAATCAATTTATCTATATAT